>JBJMVU010000154.1:0-12120 GCA_045810485.1 Massilia sp.
CGGCGCGGAGTAGCCCGGGCAAGTCTACAGTGACCTCATCGCCACCGTAGAAAGCCCGCCATGCTGGAACTGCACAACGTCACCAAGACCTTCGGCAAGCACGTCACGGCCGTCGCCGACGTCTCGCTGACTCTCGAACCGGGCGTCGTCGGCCTGATCGGCCACAACGGCGCGGGCAAGACGACGTTGATGCAGATGATCGCCACCCTCACGAAACCGAGCGGCGGCCGCATCCTGTTCGACGGCGCCGACGTCGTCGCAAAGCCCGACGCGATCCGCGGCCGGCTGGGTTATCTGCCGCAGGACTTCGGCGTCTACCGCAACGTGACGGCGCTCGAATTCATGCGCTACTTCGCGGCCCTGAAGGGTGTGCGCGACCCGGCGCGCATCCGCCGCCTGCTGGAACTCGTCAACCTGCACGACCAGGCAAACCGCATGGCCAGCACGTTCTCGGGCGGCATGCTGCGCCGCCTCGGCATCGCGCAGGCGCTGCTGAACGATCCGGACATCCTCGTCGTCGACGAACCGACCGCCGGCCTCGATCCGGAAGAGCGCCTGCGCTTCCGCAACCTGCTGGCCGACCTCGGGTTCGACAAGCTCGTGATCATCTCCACGCACATCGTGTCCGATGTCGAGAGCATCGCGGGCCAGCTGGCGATCATGCGCAGCGGCCGGCTCGTCGCGTGCGACACGCCGGACGCGATCCTCGGCCGCGCGCGGGGCCAGGTGTGGTCGGCCAGCGTGCCCGCCGACGAATACGAGGTGTTGAGGACGACGACCCACGTGCTGCAGGCGCTGCGCCAGGGCGAACGCGTGAACCTGCGCATCGCCCATCCGACGCCGCCCTGCGCCGGCGCGCAGCCGTGCGAGCCGAGCCTGGAAGAAGCGCTGATGGCGCAGCGCTACGCCGTCAAGGAAGCGGCATGAACGCCGCCTTCGACGCCATCCGCACGCTGGCGCTGCTGGAAGCGCGCGTGCGGCTGCGCCGGCTGTCCACGCTCGTCACGCTGCTGGCCGTCGTGGCGCTCAGCTGGATGATGATCTCCGACCCGGCCGACGGCCTGACGCTGATCGCGGTCAGCGGCGCGCGCGTGCGGTATACGAGTGCCGCGCTGGCGCTCGGCAGCGCGGCGCTGGCGACCCTGGTGCTGGCGCTGGCCGGCTTCTACCTGCTGCGCGGACGCGTCGCGGAAGACCTGCGCAGCGGCGCCGGGTCGGTGATCGGCGCGAGCCGCAGCGGCGGCGCGCCGTTCGTCCTCGGGCGATGGTGCGGCGGCGTGCTGTACCTGACGGCGCTCACCGGCGCCTTCATGGCCACCGTGCTGCTGTGCCACGCCGTGCGCGGCGACGGGCCCATCGAACCGCTCGTCTACCTGCAGACGTATGCGCTCGTGCTGGGGCCGATGATTTTGTTCACCGCCAGCTGCGCGACCTTGTTCGACGCCTGGGCGCCGCTGATGGGCAAGAAGGGCGACCTGCTGTACTTGTTCGTCTGGGTCGGCCAGATGGCCCTGCTGCCCGCCGTGGCGGACGGTACGCATCCGGCCGCCATTCCGGGCGACTTCACGGGGACGAGTGCCGTCATCGCGGCCCTCGCGGCCCACGTCGACGTCAAGGAGGGCCTGATGCTCGGCATCGCGAATTACGATCCGCACAAGGCGGCGCTGACGCTGCCGACGTGGGCGTGGACGGCATCCATCGCGGGCGCGCGCTGCCTCGCGGCACTGCTGGCGCTGGTCCCGCTGCTGCTCGCGCTGCCGCTGTTCCACCGCTTCTCGCCGGACCGCGTCAAGCCCGGCAAGGCGCGGGCGCGGCGCTCGCCGCTGGCCGTCGTCGACGGCTGGCTGCGTCCCCTCGCCCGCGTCGTCGATCCGCTGTTCGGCCTCGCCGCGCGCATGCCCGGCATCACGGGCCAGGCGCTGGCCGACGTCGCGCTGACCTTGGCCGCGGCGCCGTCCGCGATCGCGCTGCTGCTGGCGGTCCAGGTGCCCGCGCTGCTTCTCGATACGCAGGCGCTGGCGCCGTTCACGCTCGTCTGCGTCGCGTACTGGGGCATCCTCGTGAGCGACCTGTCCACGCGCGACGGCGATGCCGCGCTGGCCGGCATGGGCGCGGCCGTCCCGGGCGGCGCCGCGCGCCGCTACTGGCGCCAGTTCCTGGCCAGCCTCGTGCTCGGGCTGATGTTCACCGGGGTCGCCATGCTGCACCTGGCCGTGGCGGACCCGGTGCGCGCCGGCGCCCTGCTGTCCGGCGTGTTCGCGCTGGCCGCGTTCGCGAGCCTGTCGGGCCGCACGAGCGGCACCTCACGCACCTTCCTCGCGCTGTTCCTGTTCGGTCTCTACGTGAGCGTCAACGTGAGCCGCGGCGCGTGGGCGGACATCGTCGGCTTCCACGGCAATGCGACGGTGGCGTCGAGCCTCGCGTGGGCGGGGCTCGGCGTGCTCGCGGTGCTGGGCGGGGCTGCGTGGAAGCGCAGTTAGACGCCTTGGCCATTCTGCTTCACGATCGGATCCTTCGTATGGGTCCACCCGCTCATCAGCGAGTAGCCCACCGCGAGCAGCGTGGGCCCGATGAACATGCCGACGAAGCCGAACGCGATCACGCCGCCCAGCACGCCCAGTAAGGTCAGCAGGAACGGCAGGCTGGAGCCGCGGCTGATCAGCATCGGGCGCACGACGTTGTCGACGCCGCTGATCAGGAAGAAGCCCCACACGAGCATGAAGATCGCCCACCCCGTCTCGCCCTGCGCGAACAGCCACACGGCCGCGCCGCCCCACACGATCGGCGGCCCGACGGGGATCAGCGACGACACGAACACGAGCACCGACAGCAGCGGCACCGCCGGTACGCCGGCGATGGCGAAGCCCAGCGCGGCGACGAGCGCCTGCGCCAGCGCCGTGCCGAGCAGGCCGTACATCACGCCGCGCACGGTCTGGCTGACGATCTCCGCGACGGATTCCGCCTCCTCGTCCATGATGCGGTGCATGGCGGCCCGGATGACGGTCAGCAGCGCCTCGCCGTCGCGATAAAAGAAGAAGCTGACGAACGCGGCGAGGCTCATTTGCGCGACGCCGGCGCCCAGCATGATCCCGCCGGACAGCAGCGCGTGACGCGCCGGCTCCACCATGCGGCGCGCCAGTTCCATCATGCGGTCGCGGCTGCCGACCAGCTGGCGCAGGTAGGTATCGAGCTGGTCGCCGACGAGCGGGATGCTGCGGATCCACGCAGGCGGCTGCACGTCGCCGTGGCTCAGCGCGGCGCGGATCTGGTCGAACGACGACGCGACGTTGTCCGCGAGGTTGTAGGCGACGAGCGCCAGCGGGATGATCACGAGCAGCGTCAGGCTCAGCGTCATCGTCAGCGCGGTGAGCGTGCGCCGGCCGCGCAGGCGCAGCAGCAGCCGCTGGTACAGGGGCCAGGACGAGATGACGACGGCGGCCGCGAACAGGATCGCGGCCAGGAAGGGCTGCAGAACGTAGAGGCAGCCGAGCGTCAGCAAAATGACGACGCCGGCGCGCGTGTAGTTTCTACCTGGTCGTTTGTCCATTCAACCTGATCATCGACTGTTTATGATGTCAGGATAATAACTCACGCAGGTCGTGCACGATAGGATCGGGGCCCTGGCCGTGGCGGATGAACAGGCGCAGCCGGCCGTCGCGGTCGAAGACGTAGCTGCCGGCCGTGTGGTCGATCGTGTAGCTGCCCGGGTCGGTGCCCGGCACCTTCGAGTAGAACACCTTGAATTCCTTGGCCGTCTTCGCCGTCTGTTCGGGCGTGCCGCGCAGGCCGATGAAGCGCTTGTCGAACGCGGGCACGTAGTTGGCCAGCAGTTCCTGCGTGTCGCGCTCGGGGTCGAGGGTGATGAACAGCACCTGCACCTGGTCGGCCAGCGGTCCCAGTTTCTGCATCACGGACGCCATCTCCGCCATCGTGGTCGGGCACACGTCCGGGCATTGGGTGTAGCCGAAGAAGACGACGACGGCCTTGCCCTTGAAGTCGGCCAGGGTGCGCGGCTTGCCGGTGTGGTCGGTCAGCGCGAAGCCCTTGGCGTAATCGAGGCCGGTGACGTCGGTGTTCTGGAAGGACGCCTTCTGCTGGCCCGGCAGTTTGTCGCATGCGGCGAGGGAAACGGTCAGCGCGCAGGCGACGACGAGGGCGGGCAGCAGTTTTTTCATCATCGGGTCTAGAGGTAGTGTTTCACGTAGTGGTCGACGAGCAGCGCCGCGAACAGCAGCGACAGGTAGACGATGGACCAGGCGAAGGCCTTGCGCGCGACCTGGTCGCTGTAGTGCTTGTAGATCATCCAGCCGTGGCGCAGGAAGATCGCGTTCAGGACGACGGCGGCCGCCAGGTACACGACGCCGCTCATGCCGACGGCGAACGGGAACAGGGTGCAGGCCGCCAGCGCGACGGAGTACAGCCACACCTGCTGGCCCGTGTACTGCATGCCGTGCGTGACGGGCAGCATCGGCAGGCCGGAACGCACGTAGTCGTCGCGGCGGTACATGGCCAGCGCCCAGAAATGCGGCGGGGTCCAGACGAAGATGATCAATACGAGCAGCCAGGCTTCCATCGGCACCGTATTCGCGACGGCGGCCCAGCCGAGCGCCGGCGGCATCGCGCCCGAGAGGCCGCCGATGACGATGTTCTGGGGCGTGTTCGGTTTCAGCAGGACCGTGTAGATCAGCGCGTAGCCGACGAAGGTGACGAACGTCAGCCACATGGTCAGCGGATTGACCATCGTGTACAGGACGCCCATGCCGGCGCCGCCGATGATGGCGGAAAAGATCAGGACCTGTGTGGACGACAGCTCGCCCATCGCGGTGGCGCGGCGCGCCGTGCGGGCCATGCGGGCGTCGACTTCCGCCTCGATCAGGCAGTTGACGGCGAACGCGGCGCCGGCCAGCAGCCAGATGCCGACCGTGCCCCAGACGAGCACGTGCCAGCCCGGGAAACCGTCGGTGGCGAGGAACATGCCGATCACGGCGCAGAAGACGGCCAGCTGGGTGACGCGCGGCTTGGTCAGCGCCCAATACTGGGCAGCGCGGCTGGGCGGTTTGTGGATGGCGGTTTGGGTAATCATGGGTGGCTCGCGGACGTCGCCGCCTCACGTCGTGGACTGCGCAGCGCCAGCTCGAGTTGATACTGTACCTTGTAGTTTAGCATGGTCACCAGAAGGACGAGCCCCGCTGCCCCCGCGTTGTGGAGCACGGCGATCGGCAACGGGAAGTTCAGGAACACCGTCGCGATGCCGGTCGTTGCCTGGGCGACAAGCACCAGCACGAGGTTGCGCGCCGTCCCGTGCAGGCCCGGCAGACGCCACGCGCGCCACGCCGTATAGCCCAGCACGAGGACGACGACGAGCGCGAAGTTGCGGTGCACCCAGTGGATCGCCGTCAGCGCGGAGAACGGCAGATAGTGTCCGGCCGCCGTCTTGCCCAGCTCGCGCCACAGCGTGAAGCCATGTTGCCAGTCCATCTCTGGGACAATTTGTCCATTACAAAGCGGGAAATCGTTGCACGCCAGTGTCGCGTAATTGGTACTCACCCACCCGCCCAGCGCCAGTTGGACCAGCAGGACGGCGCCGGACAGCCACGCCAGCGGACGCAGGCGGCGCAGCACGGACGCTGGAGCAGCCGGCGGCGGGGCCAGCAGATTGTCTTCGCGCCCGCCCAGCCACACGGCCAGCGCCAGCAGGGTCAGGCCGAACAGCAGGTGCAGCGTCACGATGATCGGCTGCAGTTTCAGGGTGACGGTCCAGGCGCCGAACGCGCCCTGCACGCATACCCACAGGAACAGCACGGTCGGCAGCAGAGGCCCGTGCGCGGGTCGCGTGCCGCGGGCGCGCGCACGCCGCCATTCCAGCCACGAGGCCACCATCAGGCCGATGATCAGGAAGCCGATGCCCATCGCGAGGAAGCGGTGGATCATCTCGATCCAGGCTTTCACTTTCGTCACCGGGCCGGTGGGCATCAGCGCCTCGGCCGCGGCGATGTGTTCATGCGCGAGGAACGGGTTCGCTTCGCCGTAGCAGCCGGGCCAGTCCGGGCAACCGAGGCCGGAATCCGTCAGGCGCGTAAAACCGCCGAACACGATCAGGTCGAACGTGAAGAACGCGATCACCCACGCCAGCTTGCGGTACTTGTGCGTGCCGGTGGCCGTCCACACGAGCGCGAGCGGCACGCTGGCCGCCAGGATGCCGGTCAGGGCCAGCAGGATGAAATTCGAAGCTTCCATGTGCGCTCTACCCGACTAGCCGACGGACGACGCCTTCAGCAGCTTGTTGACATCCTTGTACACCTTGCGCACGTCCTGCAGTTGCGGATCCTTCGGGAAGCGCATCATCAGGTGGCCCAGCGGGTCGATCATGTAGATGTGGTCGGCCGGCGTCGCGCCCCTGTCGGCCGGCAGCCACGCCGCGACCGTCGCGGCGTCGGCGCGCAGCATGTGCGTGCCGTCGTATTCGCGGATGATCAGCGTGTCCAGCGGTTCCTTGTCGGTGATGAGCCAGACGCGCTCGATGCGGTCGGCTTCCTTGCCCTGCATCAGGCGCAGCTGGCGCAGCGCGAACAACTGTTTCTGGCAGGCGTCCGGGCATGCGCCCGGCCCGACCATCAGCATGACCCACTTGCCCTTGAACTGCGCCAGCGCCTGCGGGCGGCCGTCCAGCGTGGTCGTCGCCATCGCGGGCACCGGGTGCGCACGCTGGTCGATCAGGGTGCCGTAGTTGTTGCGCTTTTCGGGTTTGATGACGTAATAGGTGAAATAGGACGCGATCAGCGGCGAGGCGCACACGAGCAGCACCAGCCACAGCATCCAGCGGCCGCGCTTGCGGGCGCCCTTCGGGTCGATTGCCGGTTCAGCCAGCTTGTTTGGTTCCACTTCGAAATCCTGTTATCACAAAAAAAAGAAAGGCCATCGCCGCCAGCGCGTACCACTGGAACGCATAGCCCTTGTTGCGGTCGACGTCGACGGCCGGGGCCGGCCATTTGCGGGTGAGGCCGCCGGCCGGCGCTCCGGCATCCGGACTCGTTTGCTCGACCAGCACGGGCAGCGTGCGCAAGCCGCTGGCCTGGGCGAACCCGGCCGCATCGAGGTTCTGGACGATGGCGCCGGGCCGGGGCGGCGGCGCCTTGCCGAGTTCCATCACGCGCGCCGGATGCAGGACAGCCAGGCCTTCGATGGTCGTGCGGCCGCTTGGCGTGGCCACCTGCGGCACGCGGTCGTGCACGGCCGGATCGCGCGGGACCCAGCCGCGCGCGACGAGGACCACGTCATCGGCATCCGCTATTTTAAACGGCATCAGCAAAACGAATCCGGTGCGGCCCTCGAACGGCCGGTTGTCGAGGAACAGCGGCCAGTCGGCGACGAATTCTCCGGTCACGATGACACGGCGATATTCGACGGCGGCGGGATCGACGGGCTTCCCGTCCAGCACGAGCGGCGGCTGGGTCGACCGCTGCGTGAGCCGGGCCTGCAGCGCCGTCTTCTCCGCCGCACGGCGCACCTGCCAGTTGCCGAGCAGGATGCCGACCGCGACCAGCACCAGCGTCGCGATGAAAGGAATGGTTCTGAAACGGAAGCGCAGTCGCATACAATGATCGTACAACCCAAACACTATTTACGGCCGCCCATGAAAACCGTCGTCGCCATCGCCTTCGTGCTCATCATCGGCAGCCTCGCGTCCGCCCTCTTCTTCCTGATGCGCGACAAGGGCCGCAGCAACCGCACCGTGCAGGCGCTGGCGATGCGGGTCGGGCTGTCGATCACGCTGTTCCTGTTCGTGCTGTTCTCGTACAAGATGGGGTGGATTCAGCCGAAGGGACTCCATTAAAAACGTCGTTCGCGCTTTCGCGGGAACGACGCTTCATAGATGCGTAGGGTGGGCGGCCTCCGCCCACGCGTTACGCCAACATGATGCTAACGTCACGCGTGGGCACGGGGTGCCCACCCTACAGCCAGTACACGACGATGTACAGACCCAGCCACACCACGTCCACGAAGTGCCAGTACCACGCGGCGCCTTCGAACCCGAAATGGTGTTCCGGCGTGAAGTGGCCGCGCAGTACGCGGTACAGCACGACCGACAGCATGATCGCGCCCATCGTCACGTGGAAGCCGTGGAAGCCCGTCAGCATGAAGAACGTCGAGCCGTAGATGCCCGAGGTCAGCTTCAGGTTCAGTTCGGTGTACGCGTGGTGGTATTCATACGCCTGGAAGCCCATGAAGATGGCGCCCAGCAGGATCGTCGCGAACAGGAACAGCGCCGTGCGGGCGCGGTGGCCGGCGCGCAGCGCGTGGTGGGCGATGGTCAGCGTCACGCCCGAGGTCAGCAGCAGCGCCGTGTTGATGGTCGGGATCGGGAACGGGCCCATGGTGCTGAACTGCTCCACGGTGCCGGCCGGGCCGATATTGCCCCAGTGGCCCGAATAGTCCGGCCAGATGACCTTGTGGTCGAGGTCGGACAGCCACGGCATCGAGATCGCACGTGCGTAGAACAGCGCGCCGAAGAAGGCGCCGAAGAACATCACCTCGGAAAAGATGAACCAGCTCATCGACCAGCGGTAGGACAGGTCGATGCGCTCGCCGTACTTGCCGGATTCCGACTCGCCGATGGCGTCGCCGAACCAGTTATACAGCACGATCAGCATCGCGACGATGCCGGCCGTGCACACGCCGGGTCCCCAGGCGGTCCCGTTGACCCAGCCGGAAGCGCCGGCCATCGTGACCAGCATCGAGATGCCGGCTGCCAGCGGCCAGCGGGATGGGCCGGGGACGAAATAGTACGGCGCGGTATGGGGCGAACTCATGTATATCTCCTCAATCAAGCATTGTTTCGAATTTCGGGTACTACGCTTCCCTGCTTTCGTGTTGCTTATATGTTTTAACTTTTTGCGACGACCAGGCTCACGATGAACACCAGGATGCCGATGAACAGCGCCACCCCGATCAGAGCGCCCACGATCACGTGGACCGGGTTCAGGTTGGCCGCGTCGTGCTCGTAGTCGCGGCGCTTGCGCACGCCGAAGAACGACCAGAACACGGCCTTCATCGTGGCGCCGAACGACGCGGTCTTCACCGGCGGCTGTTTGTCGTCGGCCATGTCATTGTTGCGCCGTGACGGCGCCACCGATTTCAAAGAACGTGTACGACAGCGTGATGTTCTTCACTTCGCGCGGCAGCTTCGGGTCGATGAAGAACACGACCGGCATCTGGCGCGCCTCATGCGGTTTCAGGATCTGTTCCTTGAAGCAGAAGCACTCGACCTTTTTGAAATGCGGCGTCGCCGACTGCGGCGCGTAGCTCGGGATGGCTTGCGCCTTCACCGTGCGGTCCTGCGTGTTCACCACTTCGTAGACGACGGTCGCCATCTCGCCCGGGTGCACGGCGATGCTGCGCTGCGTCGGGCGGAAGCGCCACGGACCCTGGGCGTTGCCGTCCAGTTCCACCGTGACCGTACGCGCCAGGTCGACCTGGCTGTTGGAAGGCAGAGCCACCGTGCCGTCCTTCTGCGTGAGCACGTTGATGCCGAGCGCCTCGCACACCTGGCGGTAGATCGGCACCAATGCGTAGCCGAAGCCGAACATGATGCCTGCGACCACCACCAGCTTGATCAGCGTGGTGCGATTGAGACGCAGGCGACCACTTTCCTCGTGGCGGCCCGCATTCGTTTCCGCATGCATGACAGCCTCAGCTCAACCACAGGCGCTTGACGAACAGCACGACGAAGAAGAACAGCGCGAGCCCGGCCAGCCACAGGGCCGTGCGCCGGTTGTTCTTCCTGATCTGCTGCGAACGGTCGGTGTCCATCGCGATCTCACTTCACCAGCGGCGGCGTTTCGAAGGTGTGGAACGGCGCCGGGCTCGGCACGGTCCATTCCAGGCCCTCGGCGCCTTCCCACGGCTTCGCGTCGGCCGGCTTGCCGCCACGGATGGTCGGCAGCACGACGAAGAACAGGAAGTACACCTGCGACAGGCCGAAGCCGAACGCGCCGATCGACACGATCTGGTTGAAGTCGGTGAACTGCACGGCGTAGTCGGCATAGCGGCGCGGCATGCCGGCCAGGCCCAGGAAGTGCATCGGGAAGAAGGTCAGGTTGAACCAGAACAGCGAATTCCAGAAGTGGATCTTGCCGCGGAGTTCAGGATACATGTGGCCGGTCCACTTCGGCGCCCAGTAGTAGAAGCCGGCGAACAGCGCGAACAGCGAGCCGGCGACCAGCACGTAGTGGAAGTGGGCGACGACGTAATACGTGTCCTGCACCTGGATGTCGATCGGGGTCACGGCCAGGATCAGGCCCGTGAAACCGCCCATCGTGAACACGAAGATGAAGCCGACGGCGAACAGCATCGGGGTCTCGAACGTCATCGAGCCCTTCCACATCGTCGCGACCCAGTTGAACACCTTCACGCCGGTCGGCACCGCGATCAGCATCGTCGCGTACATGAAGAAGAGCTGACCCGTAACCGGCATGCCGGTTGCGAACATGTGGTGCGCCCAGACCATGAACGACAGAATCGCGATCGACGACGTTGCGTACACCATCGAGCTATAGCCGAACAGCGGCTTGCGCGAGAACGCCGGGATCACCTGCGACACGATCCCGAACGCCGGCAAGATCATGATGTACACCTCGGGGTGCCCGAAGAACCAGAAGATGTGCTGGTACATGACCGGGTCGCCGCCGCCAGCGGGATTGAAGAAGCTGGTGCCGAAATGCCGGTCTGTCAGCGTCATCGTGATCGCGCCTGCGAGCACAGGCATCACTGCGATCAGCAGGTAGGCAGTGATCAGCCAGGTCCAGACGAACATCGGCATCTTCATCAGCGTGAGGCCCGGTGCGCGCATGTTCAGGATCGTCACGACGATGTTGATCCCGCCCATGATCGACGAAGCACCCATCAGGTGGACCGCGAAAATCGCGAAGTCCATGCCCGGGCCCATCTGCGTGGAGAGCGGCGCGTACAGCGTCCAGCCCGCGGCGGTCGCGCCGCCCGGCGAGAAGAACGAACCGACCAGCAGAACAGCCGCGACCGGCAGAAGCCAGAAGCTGAAGTTGTTCATGCGGGCGAAAGCCATGTCCGATGCGCCGATCTGCAGCGGCACCATCCAGTTCGCGAAGCCGACGAAGGCCGGCATGATCGCGCCGAACACCATGATCAGGCCGTGCATGGTGGTGAGCTGGTTGAACAGCTCGGGGTTGACGAACTGCAGGCCGGGCTGGAACAGCTCGGTGCGGATCATCAGCGCCAACACGCCGCCGATCATCAGCATCGTGAAGGCGAACAGCAGGTACAGCGTCCCGATGTCCTTGTGGTTGGTGGCATAGACCCAGCGGCGCCAGCCGGTGGGCGCGTGGTGGTCATGGTGGTCGTCGTGGCCTGCGGCGTGGCCGTGGGGGTCCAGAACTGCGCTCATGGGATGTCCTCTTTGATTCCTCTACCCGCGGCTTACTTGCCGCGCTGGGCGACCACCTCGGACGGCTGCACCAGCTGCCCCGTGTGGTTCGACCAGTTGTTCTTCGTGTACGTGATGACGGCGGCGATGTCGGTGTCGCTCAGCTGCTTCCACGACGGCATCTGTCCCGTCGGTGTGGTGCGGCCGTTCAGGACCACGAGAATCTGCTTGGTCTTGTCGGCGTCGTTCACGACCGGCGAGCCGTCCAGCGGCTTGATCGGGCCCGCGCCCTTGCCGTTGGCCTGGTGGCAGGCGGCGCAATTGGCGGCATACACCTTCTCGCCGCGCTTCTCGAGGTCGGCCAGCGTCCAGACCTTGCTCGGGTCGTCCTGCTTGGCCGCCGCCTTCTTCTGCTGGTCCGCGACCCACGCCGTGTATTCCGGTTGTGCCAGCACCTTCACGTGGATCGGCATGTAGGCGTGTTCCTTGCCGCACAGCTCGTAGCACTGGCCGTAGAAGTCGCCGGTCTTTTCGCTGCGGAACCAGGTGTCGCGCACGAAGCCGGGGATCGCGTCCTGCTTCACGCCGAACGCGGGCACGCCCCAGGCGTGGATCACGTCGTTGGCCGTCGTGATGATGCGGACCTTCTTGTTGACAGGCACGACCAGCGGGTTGTCGACCTTCAGGAGGTAGTCGTCCGGCACGTCGCCCTTGGCGCCGTC
>JBJMVU010000155.1:0-8351 GCA_045810485.1 Massilia sp.
AGCCCGGGGTACGAGGCGACGACCGCGAAGCCGCGGTCGACGTGGCGGAGGTGGTTCCCGAGGTTCATGCGCACGTGGCCGTCCGCGAACGCCGTGCCGCCCTTGGCGTGGAAGGCGACGAAGTCCAGCGGCGTGCCGGTCTTGCCGGTCGCATAGTTGGTCTCGTGCAGGCAGTGGCGCAGGAAGTCGTCCATGAAGCGTCCCGCGACGGCCGTGTGCGGCCCGCCGATGCGCGCCGTGGGCAGCGCGCGTTTCACGGCGTCGGCGGCGTAATCGTACATCTTGAAGTACTCGCGTTTCGTGTCCGGCGCGATCAGGTAGAAGCCGTCCGGCTCGTTCCACACTTCCCAGTACCAGCTCTCGACTTCCTTCTGCCCGTAGCGCGCCACGCTGTGCTTGACCCACTGGTAGACCAGCTCGGACCACTTGGCGTAGTCCTTCGGCGGCGTGGCCCAGCCGGTCATGATGTCCTGGTAGGGCGTGCCCGGCTTCCAGTGGTGGCGGTAGGGCTGCGGACGCTGCGACAGCGCTTCCGGCATGAAGCCGATCTGCGCCAGCGGCTTCATGCCGCGTTCGATGTAGGTGTCGAAGATGCCGTCGATGATGGTCCAGTCGTAGACCGGCTTGCCGTCCTTGTCCTCGGTGTACATGTTCGTCGAGCCCCACTTGAGCGCGTAGCTGCCGTCGCCCGACGTCATGAGGTTGTGCGCGCGCACGTACACGGGAACGGGGCTCAGCGCGGCGATGTCGCTCAGGAGTTTCTTGCCGTTCGGGGCCGTCGTGTAATTCGGCTCGTCGTAGCCGAACCAGGCCCAGATGGGCGTCATGGGCCCCTTGACTTGCGTGGCGTCGACGGTCAGCCTGACCGGTTGCGGCGTGGCGGCTGCGGTGGCTGCAGCGGCGTACAGCGGCGCGCAGGCCGCGAGGAGGAGGGCGGCGAGGTGTCTCTTCATTGTTTGTTCTCGTGGATCGGTCCGATGGCATGATGCTAGGCCGAACCACGGGGAGCGTCCAATGACGGTTTTTCCGGCGGCGATACCGGATCGGATATCGCCCGCTCAGTTCTTGCGGACGAATTCCGACTTCAGGCTCATCGCGCCGAAGCCGTCGATCTTGCAGTCGATGTCGTGATCGCCGTCGACGAGGCGGATGTTCTTGACCTTGGTGCCCTGCTTGACGACGCCGCCGCCGCCCTTCAGTTTCAGGTCCTTGATGACGGTGACGGTGTCGCCGTCCTGCAGCACGTTGCCGGCGGCGTCGCGCCACACACGGGCCGCCTCGTCCGCAGCCGCTTCGGCCGTGACGGGCCATTCATGCGCGCATTCCGGGCAGACGTAGTTGCCAGAACCGTCTTCGTAGGTCAGCGCGGAGCCGCAGGCAGGGCAGGGGGGAAAGGTCGTCATGGCAGTATGCGAAAAAGAAAAACGCATATCGTATCATTCCAGGGCGACCCGTCCCCCGATCTCAGAGCACGAAGTCCGCGGCGGTCAGCGTGATGTTACCCGCCAGTTCGATGCTGAATTCGGCGTCCACGTCGGCATCGGTACTGCCGTACACGATCGTCGAATTGCTGGCGCTTTCGTACACGAACCGCAGTTGGCCGGCGGCGTTCGTCGCGCTGAACGCGTTCCTGCCGATGAACGAGAATGCATCGTTCGCCGCCGTGGCGCCGATGGCGTCGATCGACGCCAGATCGATCTTGTCGCCGGCGAGGAAGTCCTTGATCACATCGCGGGTGGCGCTGGTGATGCCGCTTTCGCTCACGTTGTCGAAGTCGAACACATCGTTGCCCCCATTGCCGGTGAGGATGTCCTTGCCGGCGCCGCCAACGAATTTGTTATTGCCGCTGCTGCCCGTCAGCGTGTCGTTGAAACTGCTGCCGACGAGGTTTTCGAATCCGCTCAGCGTATCCGTGCCCGACCCGCCCGTTGCCTGCGCGGCGGTGCTGGCCAGGGACACCTTGACCGCGCCGGCCGCATAGAGATAGCTGAGCGTATCGATGCCCGCGCCGCCATCCATGACGTTGTCGCCCGCGCCAGCGTACAGCAGGTTGTGCAGGCCGTTACCGCTCAGGTTGCTCGTACCCGCATTCAGGATGCGGCCGTTCTCGACGTTCGCGCTCAGCGTGAAGGCCGCCACGTAGCTGTAGACCGTATCGACGCCACCGGCGCTGGCGGCGTTCGTCTCCACCACCTGATCGCCGGCGTCGTCGACGTAATACACGTCGGACCCGTCGCCACCCGTCATGGTGTCCGCGCCAGCGCCACCGTTGAGCGAATTGTTCAGGGCATCGCCGCCCAGCCTGTCGTTGTACTTCGATCCGACCAGGTTGTCGATGCTCGCGAGCGTGTCCGAGCCCGAGCCGCCGGTGGCTTGCGCCGTCGTGACGGCCAGGCTGACGGTCACGCCCGCCGTGGCGTCGGCATACGAGACAGTGTCGGTACCGCCTGCGCCGTCCAGGACGTTGTTGCCGGTGCCCGCGTAGAGCATGTTGGCCAGCGCATTGCCGGTGAGGCTGGCCGTGCCGGTCGCCGCGATGCGCCCATATTCGACCTCGGCGCCCAGCGTGTAGGCGGCCGCCGTGCTGTAGACCGTATCGGTGCCGCCGCCGACGGCTTCGACGACGACGTCGCCCGTGCTGTCCACATAATACGTGTCGTTGCCGAGGCCGCCGGCCAGCGTGTCCACGCCGGCGCCGCCGTTGAGCGCATTGGCCAGGGCGTCGCCGGTCAGTTTGTCGTTGTAGGCCGAACCGGTCAGGTTTTCGATGCTGGCGAGCGTGTCCGTGCCGGAGCCGCCGGTCGCCTGCGCCGTCGTGATCGCCAGGCTCACCTTCACGGCCGCCGTGGCGTAGGCATACGACACGGAGTCGCTGCCGCCTGCGCCGTTCAGGACGTTGTTGCCGCTACCCGCGTAGAGCAGGTTGGACAGGGCATTGCCGGTGATGCTGGCCGTGCCGGCCGCGAGGATGCGGCCATATTCCACGTCGGCGCCCAGCGTGTAGGCGGCGGCCGTGCTGTAGACCGTATCCGTGCCCGCGCCGGCGGCTTCGACGACGACGTCGCCCGCGTTGTCCACGTAGTATGTGTCGCTGCCGAGGCCGCCCGTCAGCGTGTCTGCCCCGGCGCCGCCGTTGAGCACATTGGCCAGCGCGTCGCCGGTGAGCCTGTCGTTGTAGTTCGAGCCGGTCAGGTTGTCGATGCTGGCGAGCGTGTCGGACCCCGAGCCGCCGGTCGCTTGCGCGGTCGTGACGGCCAGGCTGACGGTCACGCCCGCCGTGGCGTCGGCATACGAGACGGTATCGCTGCCGCCTGCGCCGTTCAGGACGTTGTCGCCGGCACCCGCGTAGAGCGTGTTGGCCAGGGCGTTGCCGGTGATGCTGGCTGCACCGGCCGCCACGATGCGGACGTATTCGACCTCGGCGCCCAGCGTGTAGGCGGCCGCCGTGCTGTAGACCGTATCCGTGCCGCCGCCGGCGGCTTCGACGACGACGTCGCCCGCGCTGTCGACGTAGTACGTGTCGTTGCCGAGACCACCGGCCAGCGTGTCCGCCCCGGCGCCGCCGTCGAGCACGTTGGCCAGGGTGTTGCCGGTCAGCCTGTCGTCGTAGGTCGAGCCGGTCAGGTTGTCGATGCTGGCCAGCGTGTCCGTGCCGGAGCCGCCGGTCGCCTGCGCCGTCGTGACGGCCAGGCTGACGGTCACGGCCGCCTTGGCGTCGGCATACGAGACGGTGTCGGCGCCGCCCGCGCCGTCCAGGACGTTGTCGCCCGCGCCCGCGTAGAGCGTGTTGGCCAGGGCGTTGCCGGTGAGGCTGGCCGCACCGGTCGCCGCGATGCGGCCGTATTCGACGTCGGCGCCCAGGGTGTACGCGGCCAGCGTGCTGTTGACCGTATCCGTGCCGGCGCCGACGTCTTCGGCGACGACGTCGCCCGCGCTGTCGACGTAATACGTGTCGTTGCCGAGACCACCCGTCAGCGTATCGTTGCCTGCGCCGCCCTGGAGGGTGTCGTCCCCGGCATTGCCTTGAATCGCATTGTCGTTGGCGTCGCCGGTCAGGTTGTCGTTGTAATTCGAGCCGTTCAGGCGTTCGAAACCGAGTATGGTGTCGTTGCCGGATCCACCGGTTTGTTGCGATGTCGTGACGGACAGACTGACCGACACGCCTGCCGTCGCGAATTCATAGGACAAGGTATCGATGCCCGTTGCGCCGTCCATCACATTCGATCCGGCGCCCGCGTAAATGATGTTGTCGAGGGTATTGCCTTTGCCGTTGATCGCGTTCGGCGAGTCCAGGCGAAGGTTCTCGACATTGGCGGCCAGCTGGTGCGTCACCGACGCGATGACCGTATCGTTGCCGCCGGTGATCCGGGACGTATCCGTCTCGATGACCTTGTCGCCCGCGTTGTCGACATAATAGGTGTCGTCGCTCCCGCCGCCAGTCAGGGTATCGGCGCCGCCGCCCCCGTTCAGCACGTTGGCGGCGTTGTTGCCGGTAATGACGTTATTGACCGCATTGCCCGTACCATCGATGGCCGATTCACCGGCCAGGATGAGGTTTTCCAGCGTCGCGGCAAGCGCCCAGGTCACGCTCGAGCGAACCGTATCCGTACCCGCGCCGGCGGTTTCGTGGATTTGATCCTGGGCGGTGTCGACGACGTAGGTATCGTTGCCGGCGCCGCCGCTCAGCGTGTCGTTGCCGGCGCCGCCATCCAGGATATCGTTGCCGCTTCCCGAGATCAGGCTGTCGTTGCCGGCTTCACCCAGCAATCTGATGTTTTGCGCACCGTCGAATTGCAATGAATTGATATTGGCGTCGCCGCCGATCGTGGTCACGAGCGGTACGCCATTGGCGTCGAAGCGCTGCAGGTAGACGCCATCCAGGCTGCCGTCCTGATTGCCCGACTCCCAGCTGACGAGGAAACCGCCATCGGAAAGCGATGTAACGGCCGGCTTTTTCTGGTCGCCGGACGTCGTGGTATTGATCAGTGTTTCCGCGCCGATGCGCGTGCCGGTGTAGTCGAACAGCTGGAAATACACACCATAACCGCTGCCATCCTGTGCTTCGGATGTCCACGTCACGACGATATTGCCGTCGTTGAGCGTGGCGGCTTCACCGGCATACTGGTGCCCGGCCGTCGTGGTGTTGACGAGCACCGGCCCACCGACTTTGGCGCCGAGACTGTCGAAGAACTGCATGTAGACCCCGTTGCCTTGCAGGTCATGTGCATTGTCCTGCACGGTCGACGTGCCCTGCCAGGTCACGACAAACCCGCCGTCCTGCAGCGCGGTGGATTGGGCGGATCGCTGCAGGCTGGTCGTGGTGTCGATTTTCACCATGGCGCCAAGCTTCGCGTTGGCGCTGTCGAAACGCTGGACATACACCCCGTAATCGACGCTGTTGTAGTACTGCCCTTTTCCCTGCCAGGTCAACACATAGCCGCCGCCGCTCAGGGCGGTCACCACGCTGTCGTCGGTAAAATCGCCGAACTCGGTATTTTCAAGACGGTCCCAGCCGATCGAATCCGTGCCGTTGGTGCCGATGAGTTTGCCGGTGCTGTCGAAGTGCTGCAATGTCAGGGAATACTGGTTGATCGAGCTGGGGCCGTAGCCAGTCTCGGTGGCGACAATAAAACTGCCGTCTTCGAGCGTGGTGGTCGTCGGATTGCGCAGGAAGTAATTCAGGTTGGGAAGCGATGCGATCGTTTTCTCCGATCCGATCTTTTGTCCGGCACTGTCATACATTTGCATGAACGTGCCGGAGCCGCTCCACACGACGGCATATTTCCCGTCCGGCAAAGCGGTTACCGACGGTTGCCATTGGCTGCCGGAGGTAGTGCTGTTGACCCGGGTCTCGCTGCCCAGCATGACACCCGCGCTGTCATAGCGTTGCATATAAATGCCGCTGCCGTCTCCGTCCTGCGCGAGGGAGGTGTCCGACGTCCAGACAACGACGACATCGCCATTCGTCAGTTGCGTGACCTGGGAATCGGCTTTTTTACCCGCAATGACTTTGGCCTCGCCGCCAATGGCGCTGAGAGAAAGCAGGCCGTCTTTCAGTTGCACCGCTTCGATGTTGTTCAGCGTGTCGGTCCCGGCGTCACCTGTCGCAATCCAGCGGCCCTGGGCATCGAGCGAAAAGTGCACGTTGACCGCGCTGCTGTCGATATCCGCCGTATCTTCGGCATTGCCCGTGCCGTTATAAACGTCATTGCCTGTCGTGCCGTAGATGGTTGCCATGATTGCCGGAATGTTCGATTCAAAAACTAGAATTATTCATTGCCTTTACACACTGTGCAATGAGTAAAAAAACAACAGTCGAGCGGGGAGGGGAGAAAGGCGGGCAGAAAACAAAAACGCCAACCGGTGAGGGTTGGCGTTTTTGCTTTGAAACTTTGGTGGCCCGGGGCTGAATCGAAGTACCGACACAAGGATTTTCAATCCTCTGTGCGCGAGCGGGGCGCCGGTACCGGCGCTGCCGGTCTGGCCACTCACGGGCAGAGGTTCAGGCGGCGTGCCATCCCTGAACAACTGGCGCAGCTGCTGGCGCAGCTCTGGGGAATCGCTGTGATGGTGCACCGAAACCGCATGGTCAACTGCGGCTTGCAATAACTCTTCCTCGCTGTCAGCCGAGATGGCGACAGAGCAGTGCGTGTCGCTTGGAAACTCTCGGCAATCGATGAACTTGCGCGTCATGACCGGCTCCTTTACTGGAAAGAGTGGGCATCGTGCCCACCGGTTTCAGTATAGGCAAGCGGTGTCGTTCGCACCATAAAAAAGCACGAGCCGCCAGGCGGGGTTGGCCGATTCCCCGCTCCGGAAACAAAAACGCCAACCGGTGATGGTTGGCGTTTCGTCGGATATGTTCTTGGTGGCCCGGGGCGGAATCGAACCACCGACACAAGGATTTTCAATCCTCTGCTCTACCAACTGAGCTACCAGGCCAAGGCGGCGCAGTATAGCATGGGTTAAGCAAAACCCAAAATTTTGGTTCAGGACCCGCTTTCATGCCCGACTTGCCGCCCGCTCTTCATGCTGGCGGTCGAGCGCGAGGCGCAGCTCCTTGCGACCCTTGGCTTCCTCGTAGCGGCGCAGTTCGTCCGGCCCGAACGGGCGCAGCGGCGGCACGGGCACGGGCTGCTTGTCGTCGCCCACGGCCACCATCGTGAAGAAGCAGCTGTTCACGTGGCGCACCTGCTGGGTGCGGATGTTCTCGGCCACGACCTTGATGCCGATTTCCATCGACGTGCGGCCCGTGTAGTTCACGGCGGCCAGGAACGTCACCAGTTCGCCCACGTGGATGGGTTGGCGGAACGTCACCTGGTCGACGCTCATCGTCACGACATACGTGCCGGCATAGCGGCTGGCGCACGCATAGGCCACCTGGTCGAGCAGTTTCAGGATGTTCCCGCCGTGCACGTTGCCGGAAAAGTTCGCGGTGTCCGGCGTCATCAGGACCGTCATGGTGAGTTGGTGGGCGGGGAGGTTCATGGCGTCTGGCGTAAAGATAAGGGATAGGGATGATGTTGCCTGAGAAACCCGGTTGCGGCAACAACCCCTTTCCACGGTCAGAACTCTTCCCAGTCCGCCTCCACGGTGGCGGGTGCCCTGCGGGCCGCTGCCGTCCGCGCCGGCCGGGCCGCCGATCTGGCAGCGGGCCCTGCGCGGCGTGCCGGCGGCAGCGCGGGTTTCGGCGCCGGCGCCGGTTGGGACTTCGTCCTGACACGGAACACCTCCACCAGCCCGGCCAGCGCCTGGGCCTGTTCATGCATCGCCCGCGTCGCGGCCGCCGATTCCTCGACGAGCGCCGCATTCTGCTGGGTCACGCCGTCCATCTGCACGATCGCCTGGTTGACCTGGCCGATGCCGCTGGCCTGCTCGCGGCTGGACGCGACGATCTCGTTCATGATGCCGGTGACGCGGCCGATGCTGTCGACGATGTCGCGCATCGTCTGGCCGGCCTGGCCCGCCAGCGTCGCGCCGTCGGCCACGCGCTGGGTGGAGGCGTCGATCAGGTCCTTGATCTCCTTCGCCGCGGCGCCCGAGCGCTGGGCGAGGGCGCGCACTTCGGCGGCAACGACGGCGAAGCCGCGTCCCTGCTCGCCGGCGCGCGCCGCTTCCACGGCGGCGTTCAGGGCGAGGATATTGGTCTGGAACGCGATGCCGTCGATGACCGCGATGATGTCGACGATGCGCGCGGACGAGGCGTTGATGGCGCCCATCGTGTCGACCAGCTGGCCGACCATGGAACCGCCTTGCCGCGCCACGCGCGCGGCATCGCCGGCCATGCGGTTCGCTTCCTCGGCGTTGGTCGCGTTCTGGCCGACGGCCTGCGTCAGTTCTTCCATCGACGA
>JBJMVU010000156.1:0-7625 GCA_045810485.1 Massilia sp.
CAACTGGCAGCCCGCGTGCCCGATATCGAAACGATCGACATGCGCTACCAGAACGGCCTGGCGCTGGCCGCTGCCAGCGTGAAGTTCGCCAAGGATGGCAAGCCCGTAGCGAAGACGGCAGCTGCAGCCGGCACGAAGAAAAAGAGCACCCAATCAACCAGCAAGACCAGAACCAGTACCCAGCACTAGACCATAAAAATGACAAAAGACGCTAAAAACCTGATCGTCGGACTCGACATCGGCACCTCGAAAGTGGTGGCGGTGGTCGCCGAAGTGATGTCCGACGGACGCCACGAAGTCATTGGCCTCGGCCAGCACGAATCGCGCGGCCTCAAAAAAGGCGTGGTGGTCAATATCGAGGCGACGGTCGAATCGATCCAGCGCGCGCTGGAAGAAGCCGAGCTGATGGCCGATTGCAAGATCAAGAATGTTTACACCGGCATCGCCGGCAGCCATATCCGCAGCTTCAATTCGAGTGGCATGGTGGCGATCAAGGACAAGGAAGTGACTGCGGCCGATGTGGCGCGCGTGATCGAGACGGCCAAGGCAGTCAATATCCCGACCGACCAGCAGTTGCTGCACACGGTGCCGCAGGAATTCATCGTCGACAACCAGGAAGACGTGCGCGAGCCGATCGGCATGAGCGGCATCCGCCTGGAGGTACGCGTGCACATCGTCACCGGTGCGGTGTCCGCGGTCCAGAATATTGTAAAGTGCGTGCGCCGCTGCGGCCTCGAGGTCTCGGACCTGATCCTGCAGCCGATGGCGTCGGCCGATTCCGTGCTGACGAACGACGAGAAGGAACTGGGCGTCGTCCTGATCGACATCGGCGGCGGCACCACCGACATCGCGGTCTTCAGCGATGGCGCGATCCGCCACACGGCCGTGATCCCCATCGCCGGCGACCAGATCACGAGCGACATCGCGATGGCGCTGCGCACGCCGACGGGCGAGGCGGAAGAGATCAAGATCCGCTACGGCGTCGCCAAGCAGGTATTGGCCGATCCGGGCGAGTCGCTGGAAGTGCCGGGGCTCGGCGACCGCGGGCCGCGCGCGCTGTCGCGCCAGGCGCTGGCCGCCGTGATCGAGCCGCGCGTGGAAGAACTGTTCGCGATGGTGCACCAGGTCGTGCGCGAGTCGGGCTACGAAGGCGTGCTCTCGTCGGGCATCGTGCTGACGGGCGGCTCGTCGATCATGCCGGGCATGATCGAAATGGCGGAAGACATTTTCCTGAAGCCGGCGCGCCTCGGCACGCCGGAATACCGCGGCCAGCTGGCGGATGTCGTGCGCAGCCCGCGCTATGCGACGGTCCTCGGCCTGCTGCTGGAAGCGAAAAAACAGTATCTGCGTGGGCACATCGTCACGCGCCAGGATGGCTCGGTGAAGGCGGTGTGGCAGCGAATGAAAGAGTGGTTCCTCGGGAATTTCTGAGGCGGCGGAGAACCGCAGCGCGCGTGAGCCAGGATGGGAACAACGTAAACGCAACGTGTGGCGGGTTTTTCGAGGTTTAGTAACAGCTAGTAGCAGTTTTGCTTGGTAACGGACACGAAACATTTTTAAAATAGTGGCGCGTTTCCAATCTCGAGTCCTGGCGGTGTTCGCGAGGATTCGGGCTTGGAAACGGCTCATCGAGATTAGGAGTTCATCATGGAGTTCGATATGGTCGATAACGCAGCATTGGGCACCGTCATCAAGGTCGTCGGCGTTGGCGGCGCGGGTGGCAATGCGGTCCAGCATATGATCAACAAGGGCGTGGCCGGCGTGGAGTTCATCGCCGCGAATACCGACGCCCAGGCGCTGGCCGCATCCAGCGCCCACAACATCATCCAGATCGGCGAGTCCGGCCTGGGTGCGGGCATGCGTCCGGAAATCGGCCGCCAGCTGGCCGAGCAATCGCGCATGCGTATCGAGGACGCACTGCGCGGCGCGCACATGGTCTTCATCGCCGCCGGCATGGGCGGCGGCACCGGCACCGGCGCCGCGCCGATCGTCGCGGAAGTCGCCAAGAGTCTGGGCGCGCTGACCGTGGCGGTCGTCTCGAAGCCGTTCTCGTACGAAGGCCAGAAGTGCATGGACGTCGCCGAAAACGGCCTGAACGAACTGACCAAGCACGTCGACTCGCTGATCGTCATCCTGAACGAAAAGCTGGAAGACATCTACGAAGACGAATCGATGCTGGACTGGATGAAGCATGCCGACGACGTGCTGAACAACGCCGTCGCCGGTATCGCCGAGATCATCAACGTCCCGGGCCACATCAACGTCGACTTCAATGACGTGAAGACCATCATGAGCGAGCAGGGCAAGGCCATGATGGGCACCGCGACGGCGTCGGGCGTCGACCGCGCACGCATCGCCGCCGAACAGGCCGTCGCTTCGCCGCTGCTGGACGGCATCGACCTGTCGGGCGCGAAGGGCGTGCTGGTGAACGTCACCGCGTCGCGCGGCCTGAAAGGCAAGGAGATCAAGGAAGTCATGGCCGCCGTGCGCGCCTTCGCCGCGCCGGACGCCGCGATCGCACAAGGCATCGCCTACGACGACGAGATGGGCGACGAACTGCGCGTGACCGTCGTCGCGACGGGCCTGGGCAAGAACAAGGCGAGCATCTCGCTGGTGCAGCCGCAGCAGGTCCTGCGCACCGGCACGTACGGCGCACCGATGATGTCGGGCACCCCGGGCGTGACGGGCGGCGTGACCATGGGCACGGCGACCGGCGCCGGCGCGATGGACGGCATGAAGCAGCCGGCCGTGTGGCGCCGCGAGCAGGCCTCCGAGCAGGTCCGCGCGATGCAGAACAACGGCGTCGAGACCTACGACATCCCGGCGTTCCTGCGCAAGCAAGCCGACTAAGTAGCAGACTCCAACGCCGGCTGACCACCGGCGCTTCATGATGCGGGGCCAGGCTGTTCCAAGCAGCCTGGCCTTTCGTTTTAAAAAAATCGGGGTCGGAGCACATTTTGAAAAAATGTACTCTGACTCCGAATTTTTTTGAATCAGGCATACTTGCGGGTTCTGAAAACTTGAAAGGAATACCACCATGACCATCCAGATCGGCGACCGCCTGCCGGAAGGCGCCCTGCAGGAATTCATCGACGTCGAAACCGAAGGCTGCGCGCTCGGTCCGAACACGTTCAACGTGGCCGACCTCGTCAAAGGCAAGACCATCGCCATCTTCGGCCTGCCGGGCGCCTTCACCCCGACCTGCTCGGCCCAGCACCTGCCCGGCTACGTCCAGCTGGCCGACCAGCTGAAAGCCAAGGGTGTCGACGAGATCTGGTGCATCTCCGTGAATGACGCGTTCGTGATGGGCGCGTGGGGCCGCGACCAGAAGGCCACCGGCATCGTGCGCATGATGGCCGACGGCAGCGCCACGTTCACGAAGGCACTGGGCCTGGAATTCGACCTCGTCGCCAAGGGCTTCGGCGTGCGCTCGAAGCGTTACTCGATGCTCGTGCAGGACGGCGTCGTCAAGCAGCTGAACGTGGAGGCTGGCGGCTTCGACGTGTCGTCGGCCGAGACGCTGCTGAAGCAACTGGGCTGATCGACTCTTGATCATCAACACCGAAACGCCGGACCAGCCCGAGGTGCGCGACATGCTCGCGCGCCTCGACGCGTACTGCGCCGCGCTGTACCCGGCCGAGAGCAACCACCTGTTGGATATCGCGTCGCTCATGCAGGGCGACGTGCTGTTCCTGGTTGCGCGCGACGTGGATGGCGCGGCGGTCGGGTGCGCGGCGCTCGTCAACAAGCAGGACTACGGTGAGGTGAAACGGATGTTCGTCGACGAGCGCAGCCGCGGCCTGGGCACGGGGCGCAAGCTGCTCGAGCATCTCGTGATGTTCGCGCGGATGTCGGGCCTGTCCGTGCTGCGGCTCGAGACGGGTATCCACCAGCCGGAAGCGATCTCCCTGTACGAGCGCATGGGCTTCGAGCGCCGCCCACCATTCGGCGACTACCGGGACGACCCGCTGTCGCTCTTCATGGAGATGCGGCTGTGAGAGATGCGCCTGTGAGCCGGATCGCCGGAAACATGCGCAGCATCCGCGCGATGCTGGTCTGCGTCGCCATGTTCTCCATCATGGACATGACGATGAAGCTCCTGTCCGCGCACTTCCCGGCGCTGCAGGTGGCGGCGATCCGCGCGCTGTCGGCGCTGCCGCTCGTCGGCGCTTATTTATTCTGGCGCGGCGGCCAGCGTTCGCTGCTGCGCATCCGCTGGCCGCTGCACCTGCTGCGCGGCGCCATCGGCATCGCGATGCTGGCGTTGTTCACGTACGGCCTCAAGACCTTGTCGCTGGCCGAAGCGTATTCGATCTTCTTCATCGGTCCGATCCTGATCACGGCGCTGTCCGTGTTCGTGCTGGGCGAGCGCGTCAACGGCGCGCGCTGGATCGCGATCGGCGTCGGCATGGCCGGCGTGCTCGTCGTGCTGCGGCCGACCGGCGCCGGATTCTTCACGTTGGGTGGACTCGCGGTGCTGACCGCGGCCGTGTGCTATGCCGTCTCGGCCGTGGCCGGACGCGTGCTCGCGCGCACGGACCGGGGCGAGCACATGATGTTCTGGCTGATGGTGCTGATGGCTGTGGGCGCGACGCCGCTGGCCGCGCCCGCGTGGGTGCCCGTGCAGGCGGAGCACTGGCTGCTGATCCTGATGCTGGCCGTGAGCGGCTTCTTCGGCCAGCTGGCGCTGACGGAAGCGTTCAGCCATGGCGAGGCGTCGGTGGTGGCGCCGTTCGAGTACACGGCCCTGGCCTGGGGCGTGGCGATCGACTGGCTCATGTGGAAAACCTTGCCAGATGAATACACTTTACTGGGCGCCGTCATCATCATCGGCAGTGGCCTGTACCTGATCCGCCACGAAACCGTGCACGCGGAGGCCGAGCATCCGTGAAAACGTGGTGTTCCCGCCACCGCCCGGCGGGAGCCTCCGGCAGGCGAGAAAGCCCTACGATATAATCGAACGATGCTCAAACAACGAACCATCAAACAACTGGTGCGCACGACGGGTGTCGGCCTGCACTCCGGCACCAAGGTCGAGCTGACCCTGCGTCCGGCGGCCGCCGATACGGGCATCGTGTTCCGCCGCGTCGATCTCGACCCTGTCGTCGAGTTCCCGTCGAACGCCGACATCGTGGGCGACACCCGCATGGCGTCGGTGCTCACGCAGGGCGATGCGCGCGTCTCGACCGTCGAGCACCTGATGTCGGCCTGCGCCGGCCTCGGCATCGACAACCTGTACGTCGACGTCACGGCCGAAGAGATCCCGATCATGGACGGTTCCGCGTCGTCGTTCGTCTTCCTGCTGCAGCAGGCGGGCGTGCAGGAGCAGGCCACGCCCAAGAAATTCATCCGCGTGCTGAAACCGGTCGAGGTCCGCCAGGGCAGCGGCGCCAACGAGAAGTGGGCGCGCCTCACCCCGTACGACGGCTTCAGGCTCGACTTCTTCATCGAATTCAACCACCCGGCCGTGGACGGCACGACGCAGCGCGCGGTCGTCGACTTCGGCAAGGTGTCATATGTGCACGACGTGGCGCGTGCACGCACGTTCGGCTTCATGCAGGACGTGGAAAGCCTGCGCGGCATGGGTCTGGCGCGCGGCGGCTCGCTGGAAAACGCGATCGTGATGGACGAATACCGCATCCTCAATGCGGACGGCCTGCGCTACGAGGACGAGTTCGTGCGCCATAAGATCCTCGACGCGATCGGCGACCTGTACCTCGTCGGTTCGCCCTTGCTGGCCAGCTACGAAGCGCACAAGTCGGGCCACGGCCTGAACAACCTGCTGCTGCGCGAGCTGCTGGCGCATCCGGAATCCTACGAAATCGTTTCTTTCGACGCGCAGGAACGGGCGCCCGTGTCGTATGGGGCGCAGATGGAGCGGGAGTGGGCGCTGACGTAACGTCGGCGTATCGCGAACTTTCGCGTGGGCGGAGGGCCGCCCACCCTACTTGCGCCGCTCTGCCAGCCTTTTGATTGCCGCGATCAGTCTACGATGACGTTGGGTGGGCACCCCGTGCCCACGCGTATGCCAACGTGACACGGGCGTCACGCGTGGGCGGAGGGCCGCCCACCCTACTTGCGCCGCTCTGCCAGCCTTTTGATTGCCGCGATCAGCGCGGCATTCTGCTGGGTCTCCGGCAACGTCTCCCCCAACTGCTCGAACGCATCCACTGCCGTCGGCGGCAAGGTCAGCGAGGACGGCTTCAGCTCCTCGCGCACGGGCACGTTCGGCCGCATCTGGATCTTGATGCGCACGTTTTCCACCTGCCATCCCTTTTTCTGCAAACCCGCCTGCAGCTTGGGCAGCTGCTGCTTGAGCTTGGCCGCGACGGCGGAAGAGGGCACGGCCAGCGTCAGCACGGCATCCTGGAACGACAGCACGTCGCAGCCGGCGTACATCGGCGGCAGGATCACCTTGACGTCGCGCTGCAGGTTGCCCACGCGCAGGGCGGTCGGCATCAGGGCGGCGAGGCGGTCGTTGGCGCGCAGGAAGTCGGTGGCGCCGAAGGCCGTCTTGCGGTCGCGGGTGCCGTAGATATGGAAGGGACGCTGATTCGAAGAAGACTGCATGGCCCGAACATACCACAGCCGCGCGCCCTGCCGCGAAGAATCGTGCGCACGGGTATGAAATCGAATGCAGTTTGATAACATTTTTTGCCAGCCTCACTTGTGATACGCCGGGCGACCCCCAAGTGTGGCCGGATCGCATGATAAAATCGGTGGCTTTTTGCCATTGGTGCTCTCGGGTTGATGTGTTTTTGCTATCATCCTGGGCTCCTCGGACCCTTTTCGCGGCGTACTTTTGAAGAACACAGCATGTCATTCCTGACCAAGATTTTCGGCAGCCGTAACCAGCGTCTGCTCAAGCAATACCAAAAATCCGTGCGCGACATCAACGCGCTCGAGCCGCAGATGGAAGCGCTGTCGGATGCCGATCTCCAGGCAAAGACGACCGAATTCAAGCAACGCCTGGCCGGGGGCGCCACCCTGGACGACATCCTCGTGGAAGCCTTTGCCGTCTGCCGCGAGGCCGCGAAGCGCGTCATGAAGATGCGCCACTTCGACGTGCAGCTGGTCGGCGGCATGGTCCTCCACTACGGCAAGATCGCCGAGATGGGCACCGGCGAAGGTAAAACGCTGATGGCGACCCTGCCCGTGTACCTGAACGCGCTGTCCGGCAAGGGCGTGCACGTCGTGACCGTCAACGATTACCTGGCCCAGCGCGACGCCGAGCAGATGGGCCGCCTGTACGGCTGGCTCGGTTTGACGACGGGTGTGAACCTGTCGCAGATGGATCACGACAGCAAGCAGAAAGCCTACGGTTCCGACATCACCTACGGCACCAACAACGAGTACGGCTTCGACTACTTGCGCGACAACATGGTCTACGAGATGCGCGAGCGCGTGCAGCGTGGCCTGAACTTCGCCGTGGTCGACGAGGTGGACTCGATCCTGATCGACGAGGCGCGTACCCCGCTGATCATCTCCGGCCAGGCCGAGAACCATACGGAGCTGTACCACAAGATCAATGAAGTCCCGCCGCTGCTGACCTTGCAGATCGGCGAGGAGACCCCGGACGGCAAGGGCGAGATCGAAGTCCCGGGCGACTACACGAAGGACGAGAA
>JBJMVU010000157.1:0-6853 GCA_045810485.1 Massilia sp.
TCGGGCACGCACGGGGCGGGCACGGCGTCCAGGCCGGTCGCCATGTTCACCTGGTGCACGAGTTCGCGCACTTCATCGGGCAGGGGCAGGATGCGTTGCTCGATGGGCTGGCCAAGTTGGGCGCGCCATTGCTGCGGTTCGGACGTATAGATCATGGTGGCGAAAAGAGGGGCGCCGGGGCGCCGATATGCCTTTATCGGCGCGACCTTGCCCAACTTGAATCCCGGCCCTCCCCGGAAACCGGGCTTTCTGCCCCGAAATCCGGTAAAATGGGCAGCTTGCGGGTCAAGCCGCGGCCTTCATGAGCCGCGATTCGCCCGATAAGGCGCTCGCCCGGGGAACTTCCCGTCCCCCAGACGCGGCGCTTTTTTCGTATTGCGCCGGCCGACGATGACGCCATCGTCCGTGCCGGCCTGGCCGCGTGCCGCTCTTTTTGGTTTTGAGTTTGTTAATGAAAAACATACGTAACTTTTCCATCATCGCCCACATCGATCACGGTAAATCGACGCTGGCGGACCGCATCATCCAGCTGTGCGGCGGCCTGTCGGAACGTGAAATGGACGCGCAGGTCCTTGACTCGATGGACCTGGAGCGCGAGCGCGGCATCACCATCAAGGCGCAGACCGCCGCGCTGCTGGGCATGCCGGCCGCCGTGCGCGACCTCGTCGGTCCGCTGCTGCTGGGCGTCTGCACGGCCCGCGGACTCGGGTCGTCGGGCATCACGGACATCGTGGCGGATGCCGTCGACGGCAGCATCCTCGGCTCCATCGTGCTGCTCGACATGGACTTGCTGGAAACGCACACGGCGAATTCCTGGGCCACGTGGAAGGAAAACCTGCCGTTCGGCGGCCCCGGCTTCACGCTGTCCGCTACGATCGCGGCGCCGCGCGACGACACCCGCGCGCACGCGCTGCAATTCCTGCTGCTGCACGAATTCGGGCACGTCGTGACGGCGGGCGGCACCTTCCTGCCGCGCTGGTGGGAACCGGTGCCGGCGGCGGTCTTCCCCTTCCTCGACCTGAGCTGGCATGTGAAGGCCGACGGACGCTTCGCGCCGTGGAACGGCTCGGATTTCGACCTGCGCGGCGCCGTCGATTTCTACGGCGCGAGCAAACTGGCCAGCGACGCCATCGTGACCGCGTACACCGGCCTGGAAGGCAGCGATTTTCCCAGCCTGTACGGGGCGACGAATCCGTACGACGATTTCGCCGAATGCTTCGCGAGCTATGTGCACAGCGAACTACTGGGGCGGCCGTACGTGCTGCGCGTCGACTACGACGGGGTGCCGCAGGCGACGCTGGACAGTTTCTGGGCGAGTCCGCGCAGTGAGGCGAAGCGGGAGTTCATGCGGGGGTTGCTGGGTGAGGCGGTTGCCGAGGTCATCGCCAATGATGCACACGCGCTGGTAGCCGCATAAACCCGCCGTCATTCCCGCGCACGCGGGAATCCATACTGACTCGCAGAAATCCTGAAGCCGGCGACTTCGGAACCTCAGTATGGGTTCCCGCTTCCGCGGGAACGACGGGACATCAGCATCCCCTCGAACGCCCTGAACACCTTGTCCATCACGGGCCCCTTGTACGGATACCTGCCCGGATCATCCATCGCGTGCACGACCATCGCGTTGTCCACTTCGAAGATGAGCAGCCTGCCGTCGGGCGTCTCCGCGCAATCGATGCCGAGGTAGGGCAACCCGATCCGCGCATCGATCTCCGCCAGCGCCGCCGCGTGACGGCGCGCGAACCCGGCGTCGAATGAAGCCATGCCGGCCGCCTCCTCCGCCCGCTTGGCCGCGCTGTCGTCCATGCCCGCATTCAGGTAATGGACCATCCAGTGCGACGACATCGCCAGGTGGCAGATGAACGGCGCGCCGTCGATCAGCACGATACGGTATTTGCGGAACTGGCCGTCCGGCCCCGAATAATCGATGAACGGCGCCAGGTAGAACGCGCCGGCCGGATGCGTCGCGAGGTAGTCGCGCAGCGCGGCCGCATCATCCACCTTCTGCAAATCCGTGCCCGCATGCGAATCGACCGGCCGTACGATCATCGGAAACGCCACGTCGGTTAGTTGCATCGCTGCCGCGCGATCCAGGCGCACCGTGCGCGGCACCAGCGTGCCGGGCACGCCGTCGAGCAGCGCGCAGGCGCCGTCGCGCGACAGGCGCGCGATCCGCTCCGGCCGGTTGACGACGGGCCGCGGCCAGCCATCGAGCATCCGCGCCACATCGCGCAGCAGCGGCGCGTTGGCGTCGCATTGCGCGATCGCCACGAACAGCACGTCGTGGTCGGGCACCTGTTCCGGCAGCGGCAGGTCGGGCGTCAGGTATTGCACGCGCGCGGCGATGTTCGACGCCTGCAGCAGGAATTCGATGGGCGTGTTGGCCATGAAGTCGCCGGGGCCCATCAGCACGAGTACGCTCATGGTCGACATGCGCGCCGGCGCCGGCAGCGCGTACAGCGACCTGATCGCGAGCGCATGCCGTTGCACCTCCAGTCCCGCCCTCCGCTGCCCCAGCAGCTGCAGCACGACGCTGGCGTCCAGCCACGCATTCGCATCGTCGGGATGGGATTGCGCGCGCGCCAGCAGCCGCTCGCCGACGGGGCGCAGGTCGGCGCGCTCGAATGCGCAGCGCATCAGCGTCGCAGCGCCGATCAGCGGGGCGTACGGCGTGGCGGCCGTATCGAGGAGTTCGGTCGTGATCATGACAGGCGGCGTCCGGCGCGCAGCACGGCATCGACGAGCGCGTCGACGTCGGCCGGGCCGGTGCGGTGGTTGACGATGGCGGCGCGGATCGCATACCGCCCGTCGAGTGTCGTCGCGGACGGCGCCACGCGGCCTTCGTCGTACAGCGCAAGCACGATCTCGCGATTCACGCGCTCGGGATCCGCGCAGACAAAGCGGAAGCAGACGATGTTCAGCGTGACGGGCGCCACCAGTTCCAGGTCCGGCTCGGCCGCAATGCGCTCGGCGAGGTAGCGGGCCAGCGCGCACGTGGCCGAGATCGAGCGGCCGATGGCGTCGGCGCCATAGACCTGGAACGTGAGCCACGTCTTCAGCGCGCGAAACCCCCGCGACAGGTCGGGCCCCACGTCGCAGGGCCATGCCGTCCCGGCGGCGAGTCCCCGCCCCGCGCGCTGCAGATACGCGGCCGGCGCCGCGAACGCGTCGAGCATGTGGGCGCCGTCGCGCGCGAGAAAATAGCCGGCGTCGTACGGCACCTGGCCCCATTTATGGAAATCGAAGGCGATGGAGTCGGCCTTGTCGATACCGGCCAGCAGCGGCGCGACGTCCGGCGCCAGCATGCCCAGCGCCGCGTACGCGCCGTCGACGTGCAGCCACATGCCCTGTTCGCGCGCGAAGTCGGCCAATGCCGGCAGCGGGTCGATGGCGCCCGTGTTCACCGTCCCGGCGCTGGCGACGACGAGGAACGGCCGCAGCCCCCGATGCCGGTCGACCGCCACCTGCGCGGCAAGGTCGGGCAAGTCCATGCGGCCGGCGACGTCCACACGCACACTGCGCAATGCGTCCGTGCCGAAACCCGCCATGTCCAGCGCCTTCGCGATGCAGCCGTGCGCTTCCGCCGACGCGTACGCGCGCAGGCCCGCGTGCGCCGCGAGCCCCTGCGCGCGCACGTCGCGTCCGAGCGCGTGGGTGCGCGCGACGACGACGCCCATGAAGTTGGCGATCGACGTGCCGGTGACGAACACGCCGCGCGCAGCAATCGGAAAACCGAACAGGGACGCCATCCAGTCCGATACCTGGCGCTCGACCTCGACGGGCGCCTGGTTGCGGCCGCCGACGTTGGCGTTCAGCGCGCCGGCGATCATCTCGGCGACGATGCCCACGGGCGTGCCGGCGCCGTGCACCCAGCCCATGAAGCCGGGATGCGGGTTGCCGACGGTATAGGGAATGACATTGTCCTGCAGGCTGCGGTACGCGTCCGCCAGCGAGCCGGGGCCGCGCGGCAGCGGTGCGCGCAGGCTGGTGCGCGCGGCATCCGGCATCTGCTGCCAGACGGGCCGCGCGCGGATGCCTTCCAGGTGGTCGAACATGTCGTCCAGGATCTGGTGCCCGAGGGCGCGGAGTTCCCTCCAGTCCTCGGGGTCGAGCGTCGCGTCGGGGCCGTCAGCCATATGCATCATTCAGGAATCGATGCAACCGATTATCGCAGCTCGCGCCGGTTTCGATCCGTGGAAAATGATGGGAATACTGCAGCTATTGCTCGAATCGCTACACTGCCGCCGTCTCCAGGCCGAGGTGGCGCCGCAGCGCCGCCTCGTCGAGGAAGTAGTGGCACAGTTCGGCGCCGGCCGGCGCGGCGACCAGCACCGGCACCAGTTCGTCGTAGCGGGCGACGAGGGCCGGGTCGGCGTCGACGTCGACCACGTCGACCGCATATGCCAGCCCCTGGCGGGCCATGAAGGCCTGCAGCGCGGCCAGCATGTCGTCGCACAGGTGGCAGTACGACCTCGAGTACAAGGTAAAACGTGGACTCATTGGCGCGGCCGGATGACGAGGTAGCGCGAAGCATTGTCCCGACGCACCAGCAGGGCGACCGGTTTCTTTGCATCGAGCTTGGCGACGAGGCCGTTGAACTGGGCGGCGCCCGTGATCTCGACGTTGTTCATCTGCAGGATCACGTCGCCCTGGCGGATGCCGGCCGACGCGGCGCGTCCTTCGGCGAACTCGACCAGCACACCGGCTTCCGTCTTGAGCTCGCGCTTCTGGGCGGCGGCGAGGTCCGACACGTGCAGGCCCAGCGCATTCGGCGTCTGGTCCGGCGCCGGCTTCTTGGGCGTCGCCTTCGCCGTCGGCGATTTTTCTTCCTGCAGTTCGACGATCGTCACCGGCAGGTCGAGCTGGCTGCCGCGGCGCCACACGGTGACGGAGGCACGGCTGCCGACGGCGCTGCCGCCGACGAGGCGCGGCAGGTCGGAGCTGCGCTCGATGTCCTTGCCGTTGAATTTCAGGATGATGTCGCCGACCTTGACGCCGGCCTTGTCCGCCGGTCCGCCCGACTCGACCATCGCGACTTCGGCGCCGCGCGCGCGGCCCAGGCCCAGCGATTCCGCCACGTCCGTCGTGACTTCGCTGATCTGCACGCCGAGGCGCCCGCGCGTGACCTTGCCCGTCTTGCGGATCTGGTCGGCGACGCGCATGACCTCGTCGATCGGCACGGCGAACGAGATGCCGTTAAAGGCGCCGGACAGGGTCGCGATCTGCGAGTTGATGCCGATGACTTCGCCGCGCATGTTGATCAGGGGGCCGCCCGAGTTGCCCGGGTTGACGGCCACGTCGCTTTGAATGAGCGGCAGGTATTCGCCCGTGTCGCGCGCCTTGGCCGAGATGATGCCGGCCGTCACCGTGTTCTCCAGGTTGAACGGCGAGCCGATGGCGATCACCCACTCGCCCACGCGAATCTTGCCGGAATCGCCGATGCGCACATACGGCAGGTTGCGCGCTTCCACTTTCAGCAGGGCCACGTCGCTGCGGGCGTCCGAGCCGAGCACCTTGGCCTTGAATTCGCGGCGGTCGGTCAGGGTCACGACGACCTCGTCCGCGCCTTCGACGACGTGCGCATTGGTCAGCACGTAGCCGTCGTCCGAGGTGATGAAGCCGGAGCCGACGCCCCGCTGCACGCGCTCTTCCTGCGGCTGCTCCGCGGGCCCGCCGCGGCGTCCGCGCGGCGGCATCTGGCCGCCGAAGAAGCGGCGCAGGAATTCCTGCATCTCCTCGTCGGGGCCGCCCTGGTCGAGGCGGACTTTTTCGGTGGTGCGGATGTTGACGACGGCCGGGCCGACCTTGTCGACGAGGTCGGCAAAGTCCGGCAGGCCGGTGACGGTCGGGGCGGCGACGGGAGCGGCCGCGCGGGCCGCCGGGAGGGACATCAGGCTTGCGCCCGCAAAGACGAGGGCGGACAGGATCGCGCTACCAGTTTTGCTTGTCATAGGATCGTAAGGTCTGTGCTTGGATGGATCGTATGTTAAGACAAAAGTGCATTATTGTCGCGTTGGCACGTCCGTGGCGGACGGCTGAAGCCGCCCATGCCGGCCGCGCCGGCAGCGGGCGATGACGGGATGATGAGCGGCCGGGCTCAGGGGGAGCCGGCGGTCACGGTCGCGGGGTCGGCCGTATCGGAGGCGACGGCGGCGCGCTTGCCCGGCGCCGGTTCGTCGGCGAGGCGGTCCGCCAGGCGCTCCGCGAAGCCGGGCGACAGGTCCGGCGCCGGTTCCGCACGCAGGACGTCGCCGATCTGGTGAAAGAGCGCCCATGCCTGCTGGCCGTCCGGCGTGTCCAGGGCGGCGAGCGCCAGTTCCTGGTCGGTATCCGGGATCTCGCCGTCGCTCAACGCCGAGATGAGTTCGCGGTTTTTCTTGTTCGTGTCCATCGTCGTTCCACCACGCCGGTATGTGAGTGATCGTTTGTCTTCATCATCGCTACCTACCGACGTTTGTCCGCCGAGATATCGAGCAGGGGCCGCAATTTCTCGGCGATGACTTCGCGCGCCCGGAAACTCCGGCTCCGCACCGTACCGATTGGACACGCCATCACTTCGGAGATTTCCTCGTAGCTTAAACCTTCTATTTCACGCAGGACGATCGCCGTCCTTAATTCCAGCGGCAATGCTTCCATGGCCGCATTCACGGTATAGGCGATCTGCTTGCTCGCTAACATCGATTCCGGTGTATTAATGTCTCGCAAGCTATCCGCATCGTCAAATCCTTCCGCACGTTCGGCATCGGTTTCCGTCGAGGTCGGCGCCCGTCTGCCTTGCGTAACAAGAAAATTCTTTGCCGTATTAATCCCTATTCTATACAGCCAAGTATAAAACGCGGAATCGCCGCGGAAA
>JBJMVU010000158.1:0-16626 GCA_045810485.1 Massilia sp.
ATGCAGGAGCCGCAGCTGATCCTGCTGGACGAGCCGGTGGCCGGCATGTCCGACGCCGAAACGGCGCGCACGGCGGAGCTGCTGGACGAATTGCGCGGCAAGCATTCGATCATGGTCGTCGAGCACGACATGGGATTCGTGGCCGAGATCGCGCAGCAGGGCAAGGTCACGGTGCTGCACGAGGGCGCCGTATTGGCCGAGGGCCGCATGGACGACGTGCAGGCCGATGAGCGCGTCATCGAAGTCTACCTGGGGAGATAAGCATGCTGCAGGTCGAACACCTGAACCAGTACTACGGTTCGTCGCATACGCTGCGCGGCGTGTCGCTGACGGTGGAACAGGGCCAGTGCATGGCCCTGCTGGGCCGCAACGGCGTGGGCAAGACCACGCTGCTGAAATGCCTGATGGGCGTGCTGCCCGTCGCGCGCGGCACCGTCACGTGGAACGGCCGCGACATCACGCGCCTGAAGCCGCACCGCCGCGCCGCGGGCGGCATCGCCTACGTGCCGCAGGGCCGCGACATCTTCGCGCGCCTGACGGTCGAGGAAAACCTCTTGATGGGCATGGCCACCCTGCCGCGGCGCGAGGCGGCGCGGATCAGCGGGGAAGTCTATGAACTGTTCCCCGTCCTGAAGGAGATGCTGGGCCGGCGCGGCGGCGACCTGTCGGGCGGCCAGCAACAGCAACTGGCCATCGCCCGCGCGCTGCTGCAGCGCCCCCGGCTGATCATCCTCGACGAGCCGACGGAGGGCATCCAGCCGTCCATCATCAAGGACATCGAACGGGTGATCCGGCTGCTGCGCGAGCGCGGCGACATCGGCATCCTGCTGTGCGAGCAGTATTTCGATTTCGCGCGGGCGCTGGCCGACAGGTTCGTCGTGCTGTCGCGCGGGGAAGTGGTGGCAAGCGGCGGCGCCGACGAGATGGATGGGGAGCACGTGAAGCGTTATCTCTCCGTGTAGGGTGGGCACCCTGTGCCCACGCGTTGCGCCAACTTACTGCAAACGTCCGCGTGGGCACGTGATTGATGCCCCCGGCATCAATCACCCACCCTACGACGCGCGCAACCGGTTGGTGGCCAGCGTCGCCGCCGCCGTGCGCGTCTCGACGCCGAGTTTTTCGAATACGTGTTCCAGGTGCTTGTTGACCGTGCGCGGGCTCATGCCGAGGATGTCGCCGATGTCGCGGTTCGTCTTGCCCTGGATGACCCAGTGCAGCACCTCCGATTCGCGTTGCGTGAGGCGGAACAGGGCCATCAGCGCCTGCACGCGGGCCGTGTCCGATTCCTCGCGCAGCACGATCATCCATTGTTCGGACGAGCGGACGTCGGCGGCCGTGAAGACAAGACGCGCCGCGCCGCGGATCACGGTCAGCGGCTGCGCAGGCCCCGCCGCCAGCCACGCCGCCAGTTGCGCCGGCGTGCCGTTGTCGTCCGCGCCGAACCAGCGCTGCATCCACTGGCGCGCGAGCGGCGTCTGCCAGACGATGCGGCCGTCGTGCGGCGTGACGGCCAGCATGGCGTTGCCGAACGCGTCGAGCGCGCTGCGCGCCTGGTTCATCAGCCGCGCCGTGTTGACGTGGGATGCGATCCGCGCCAGGACCTCGCTTTGCCGCACGGGCTTCGTCACGTAGTCCGTGCCGCCGCTGGCGAACGCGGCGACCACGTGTTCCGTCTCGGTCAGGCCGGTCATGAAGATGACGGGGATGCCGCGCGTGGCGTCGTCCGCGCGCAGCCGGCGGCAGACTTCGAAACCGTCCATGCCGGGCATGACGGCATCGAGCAAAATCACGTCCGGCACGACGTGGCGCACGCGTTCCAGCGCGGCCGCGCCGTGGTTCGCGACGAGCACCGTATAGCCCGATTCGTCCAGCGCGTCGTGCAGCACGGCGAGGTTTTCCGGGACGTCGTCGACGATCAGCACCACCTGGCCGGCGTGGCGGTCGAAAGAATGCATGGTCATGAGGTTTCCTGGTCGAGGTAGGCCGCCATCGCTTCCAGGTCGAAGCGGGCGGCGAGCTTGCGCAGTGTGTCGGTGAAGGTCACGTAGTGCGGGTCGAGCGCGGCCAGCGCATCGAGTTCGCGGACGATGCCGCGCACGTGGCCCAGCGCGAGCTGCGCGCGCAAGGCCTCCAGCCGCGCCGCGGGCGGGAAGCGTGCCGCGGGGTGCCCGGCAACCGGCGCCGGCGCATCCCGCATCACCCAGTCGAGGCCGAGCCGCGCGCCGATCCGCTCGAGCAGTTCGGCCACGTTGACGGGCTTGACGATGAAATCCTCGGCGGCGATGCCGGCCGGATTGTCGAGATTCTTGTCGTAGGCGTTGGCGGAGACGATCAGGATCGGCGCCTCCACATGCAGGTCGCGGCGCAGGATGCGGCCCGCTTCCCAGCCGTCGATGCCGGGCATGGCGAGGTCCATCAGGATCAGGTCCGGCAGGAAGCGCGCCTGCAGGGCGATGCAGTCCGCGCCCGTCTCGGCCTGCAGCGTCTCGAACCCCAGCGGCGCCAGGATGTTCACGAGCAGCTCGCGGTCGTTGCGTTCGTTGTCGACGACGAGGATCCGGCGGCGCGGACCCGCATAGCCGGACGGCGCGAACGCCGGGGCGGCCTGCGCGGGCGACGGCGCGTGCACGCGCGGCAGCTGCAGGCGCACCTCGAACGTGCTGCCGCCGCCCGGCGCCGTGTCGACCGTCAGCTGGCCGCCCATGAGCTGGACCAGCATGCGGCTGATCGGCAACCCGAGGCCGGTGCCCGCCACGCCGGCGGCGGCGCCGGCGCTGCCGCGCGCGTACGGCTCGAAGATCCGTTCGATCTCGTCGGGCGGGATGCCGGGGCCGGTATCGCGCACCTCGAACGACGCCATCTCGCGCGCATAGCGCACGCGCAGCACGACCTCGCCGCGCGCCGTGAACTTGACGGCGTTGCCGAGGATGTTCATCAGGATCTGGCCGAGCCGCTTGCGGTCGGCGCGTACGCAGTCCGGCAGCGTGCCCGCCACCTCGTACCGGAACGCGAGCCCCTTGCCCTGCGCCTGCTGCTCGAACATGCGCACGATCTGGCCGAGGAAGTCGGGAAAGGCGAGCGTGCGGATGTCGAAGCTGAACTTGCCGCCCTCGATGCGGGCGATGTCGAGCGAGCCTTCGATCAGCGACAGCAGGTGCTCGCCGCTGCCCCGGATCACGCGGATTGCCTGGCGGCGCGGTTCCGGAATCGTCGCGTCGTTGTCGAGCAGCTGGGCGTAGCCGAGGATGCTGTTGAGCGGGGTGCGGATCTCGTGGCTGATGGCGGCGATGTAGCGGCTCTTGGCTTGGTTGGCCTGGTCGGCCTGGCGCTTGGCCTGCTGCAGCTGGGCGTCGGTGCGGCCGTGCAGCTCGATCTCGCGCTGCAGGAGGGTCGTCTGGCGGTTCGACTCTTCCTGCGCCACGCGCCGGCTTTCGCTCGTCAGCACGAGCCACCACGCGACGATGCCGCTGGCCAGCACGAGTGCGCCGAAGACTTTCACGAAGGTCAGGCGCAGCGCGTTCACGATCACGGGATCGGCCGCGGCGCCGAGCGCGCCGCGCTCGTGCACGTACAGCAGGGCGAGCAGGCCGCCGAGGAACGATGCCGTCGTGACCATCAGCAGCAGATAGTGGCCCAGGCGGCTCGTCATGTAGGGCCACATCGACACGGGCAGCAGCGCCTTCGCCGCCGTTTCCCACTGCTGGGCGAAGCGGGCGTGGGGCTTGCAGGCGTCGCCGCAGCGCGCGTCGAGGCAGCAGCACAGGGAGCAGATCGGCCCCTGGTAGGCGGGGCAGTGCGCCATGTCGTCCGTCTCGTATTCCTTCTCGCAGATGCAGCACGTCTGCGTGCGCGCGGACGCCGGCCAGCCCGCGACGGGGCGCGCGAGATAGTACTTGCCACGCGTGGCCCAGGCGATCAGCGGCGCGGCCAGCAATGCCGTCGCCAGCGCGATGAAGGCGGAAAAGGCCCGGGCATGCGCGCCGAACAGGCCGGCGAACGCGGCGATCGACAGGGTCGACGCGAGCAGCATGGCGCCCACGCCCACCGGGTTGATGTCGTACAGGTAGGCGCGGCGGAACTCGATCCCCTTGGGCGACAGGCCCAGCGGCTTGTTGATCACGAGGTCGGCCACGACGGCCGTGATCCATGCGATCGCGACGTTCGAGTACAGGCCGAGCACCTGTTCCAGCGCCTGGAACACGTCCAGTTCCATCAGCAGCACGGCGATCAGCGCGTTGAACACGGCCCACACGACGCGGCCCGGGTGGCTGTGCGTGAGGCGCGCAAAGAAATTCGACCACGCGAGCGAGCCGGCATAGGCGTTCGTCATGTTGATCTTGACCTGCGAGACGATGACGAACAGCGCCGTCACGAGGACGGCCAGGCTGCCGGCGCCGAACACCTGGCGAAAGCCGGCCAGGTACATCTGGTTCGGGTTGACGGCCTGCGCGAGCGTGGCGCCGCCCTCGATCGCCAGCAGCGCCAGCAGCGCGCCGCCCAGCATCTTGGCCATGCCGAGCAGGATCCAGCCCGGACCGGCAACCAGTACGCCCAGGTGCCAGCGCACGCGGTTGGCCGGCGTCTTTTCGGGCATGAAGCGCAGGAAGTCGACCTGCTCGCCGATCTGCGTGATGAGCGCGACGCCGACCGCGGTGGCGGCGCCGAACTGCAGGATGTCGAACCCGGGTGCGCCACCCCGGCCGGCCTGGCCGGAGAAGCGTCCCAGTTGCGCGATCAGGTCCGGCTGCCTGATGGCGACGGCGACGAAGGGCAGGGCGAGCAGCACGAGCCAGACGGGCTGCGTGAGCATCTGGATGCGGCTCACGAGGGTCACGCCATGCGTCACGAGCGGGATCACGACGAGCGCGCTGACGAGGTAGCCGACATACAGCGGCAGCCCCAAGTACAGCTCGAGCGCATAGGCCATGATCGCCGCCTCCAGCGCGAACAGGATGAAGGTGAACGACGCGTACACGAACGACGAGATCGTCGAGCCGATGTAGCCGAAGCCGGCGCCGCGCGTGAGCAGGTCCATGTCGAGGCCGTGGTGGGCGGCGTAATAGCTGATCGGCAGGCCGGTGGCGAAGATGATCAGGCCGATGGCGACGATGGCCCAGAACGCGTTCTCGAAACCGTAGTTGACGGCGATGGTGCCGCCGATCGCTTCCAGCACGAGGAAGGAAATGGCGCCGAACGCCGTATTGGCCACGCGGAACACGGACCATTTGCGAAACGACCGCGGCGTGAAACGCAGCGCATAGTCCTCGAGGGTCTCGTCGGCGACCCATTTGTTGTAGTCGCGCCGGATCTTGACGATGCGCAGCGGCGGTTCGGTGTCGCGCGCGGGGGGCTGGGAGGCGGTATCCATGCCCAGAAATCAAGCAAGATCCGGGCCGGCTACCGCCGGCGTTTGGGACTTATCCCGACACATGGCGATCACGGGGTGCCCACCCGTGACGTCCGCGCGATGCCGGCATCCGCGTGGGCGGACGGCCGCCCACCCTACTGCCCGTTACACGAACGCGTAGGGTGGGCATTTGGGGCCGGGGGCCCCAAATGAGTGCCCACGCGTGACGTCCGCGCGATGCCGGCGTCCGCGTGGGCGGAGGGCCGCCCACCCTACCGGACGGTCCAGGCGCCGTTTGCGTACACGCGCTCGTCGTCCAGATACACGGCGTCGGTGACGACGAACACGTCGATGTGGTAGCGCGCATCCTTGCGCTTGAACCCCGGCTTGGCGTACACGCCGTGCTTGGCGCCCAGCGACAGGTGGATGCCGCACATGCGCTCGTACGTGCCGATGTCGTCCACGCGACGCTCACGCGTGAAGGCGCGGTTCATGCCGAAGCCCAGTTCGCGCACCCACACTTCGCCCTCGTCGCGGCGGATGATGTCGAGGACTTCCTGGAACGCCGGCGTGGCGTTTTCGGTGCCGACGACGCGGCCCTTGTCGACGATGATCGTGATGGGCGCCTCCGGCCGGTTGACGAGGTACGCCGTGTCGCCGAACACGTGCACCTGCGCGCGGCCGCTGACGGCTTCCAGGTCGCGCGCTTCCGTGAACACTTCGCCGATCGGGAACTGGCCGCCCACGTTGTTCATCGCGCCGTAGTCGCCCACGTTCAGCTTGGCGCTTTCCAGCGGCGAGTCGAACGTGAGGACGGCGCCGCCGCCATGCACCTCGGCGCGGCGGGCGCGGTCGATGCGGGCCTTCAGCGCATGGCCCACGCCGCGGAAGTAGGCGGGGTCGTAGGCGAGCGCCTCGATGTAGTGCCCGCCCTGCGCGCCCGGCATGCGCGACAGGTGCACGTGCTCGATCACTTTCAGCCCCAGCTTGAACAGTTCGACGCGCAGGCGGAAGCCGTCCAGGCGGAAGTTCGTCGACTGCACGAGCACGACGAGGTCCTGCGGCGCCAGGGTGCGGAACGTCGCGAGCACGTCGCCTGGCGCCACCGTGTCGAAGTCGATGAACGTGGCTTCCGGCAGGTTCGCGCGGTAGGCGTCGACGAGGGCGCGGGCCAGCGCCGTGCGGGTGTCGAAGACGACCAGCGCGCGCCGCGCGGGCGTATGTTCGAGCGCGATCGCGAGCACGTCGCGCAGGTGCGCGGTGGCGGAGGCGATGGCGGCGGCGGGCAGGGCGTCGGTGGGCGTCATGGCGTGGCTGGACAGGGAAGACAACCCGGCATTATACGTTGTCCGCACCCTTGCGGCAGGTCACGGCCTGCCCGGCCGGATTGCTGCACAGTCTGGCTGTCAGGAGCCCATCATGTTGATTCGTAAAGGAAATTTTCTTAAATTCATCCTGTCCGGCCTGCTGTTGGCGTGTCTTTCAGCGCCCGCGTCGGCCATGCGCGCACCGGAAGCCGTCGCCGCGGAATTCTACGGCTGGTACCTGCAGACGCTGGACGCCGACCAGGACCCGTTGAGCGACCGCTACGACCGCCTGAATGCATACGTCGCGAGGCCCCTCGTCGACCAGCTGGTGAAGCGCCTGCGGGAGAAGACCCTCCAGGCGGGCGACTACTTCCTGCAATCGTCCCGCATCCAGGGCGCGTGGCTGCGCGGGCGCGTGCAGGCCGTCACCCTGCGCCGCCAGGCGCGCAGCGCCGACGTCCTCGTCACGCTCGACGGCGACGGCGACGCGAAACATGAAGTGGTGCTGACGATGGTGCTGGACAACGGCACGTGGAAGATCCGGCACGTGAACCGCGCGGCACTCGATATCCCGGAAAGTTCCCCCGCCCGCCCCGTCATTTGATCCGTAAAGCACAGCCACGCGCTACTCCGTGAACAGAGCGCCATCGCCTTGATCCCGGCGCTATGATTCCAAAACGATAACGGCCCCAGGTTTGAGCGGGCCGCGATCCCTTTTGACGAATCGACGGTGGAGTGCATGGCATACCGATGGGAAACGCCGGCCAGCATCTGGCTGGAGGACGAGCACAGCGGGCAGTTCGAGCTGGCGTCCAGCGATGGGCTGGGCCGGATCGACTGGCAGGCCGCCGCGCGCGGCCGCCTGGCCGATTGCGCGCACCTGCTCGGCGCCTCGCTCCCGCGGTCCTGCGACCACGCCGCCATCTATCCCGAGGGGTTCGCATTCTGCCCCACCTGCGGCCGGCCGCTGGAACGCCTCGGCGTGACAGCGGAACGCCATCCCGACTGGTGGGGGCCCCATGCCGACGCGCTGCTGCCCCGGCACGTGCCGCACGGCTTGCCCGTGACGTCGCTGGCGCTGGGCGACAGCCTCGAAGAGCGCCCGCCCGCGCCGGAGGTCGGCCGCTTCGACGCCGCGATGCCGCCGCCGCCGAACGCCCATTGCGTGTTCGCCGCCGCCACGTACGGCTTTCCCGAACAGCGCCTGCTCGCGCTGGCGCCGGGACGGGGCGTGCTGCAGTACTGGGACCCGCTGGCGGAAGTCTGGCACGTGCTGCTGCCGGAAGAGGGCGCGGCCGATCTCGCGTTCGGCGCGTCCGACTACGGCTGGCTGCCCACGTCGCAGCTGCAGGTGCCGGCGCGCCGCGGCGACGTGGCGCTCGTGCCCACCGCGCGCGGCCTGTACCGCCTCGCCATCAATCCGGTCAGCGAGACATGCCGCACCGAGGCCGTGCTGGCGGCGCCGGTCGTCGCCGCGCCGGGCCTGATGCGGCGCCAGCTGGGCGTCCTCGTGCGCAATCCGGGTGGCACGCTGGGCCTGTGCGGGCTCGGCGCCGACCTGTCGCCGGGCCCGCAATTCGATTGCGGCGCGCTCCCGCTGTCCGGCTGGACGCGGCCCATCGGCTACGACGGCCAGCTGTTCTGGCTGCACGGCGAGGGCCAGCTCGTGTGGCGTCCCGGCGAGGCGCCGCGCTGGCTTGCGTGGCCGGACACGTGGCTGCCCAGCCTCGACCTCGGCGGCCCCACCCTGGGCCGCGACGGCCGCATGTGGCTGATCGGGCATGACGGCCAGTCGTATTCGTTCCTCGAACTGGGGAGCGATCGTCCGCAGCGCGAATGCATCGACGGTGCGCGCCTCGGCTTCGCCAATCTGCTGTTCCGGCGCGGCCATCCCGTCGTCGACGAACCGTGGTCCGGCGAGCACGTCGAGGACCAGCACGAGGACGATTCCCTCGTCCTGCCGCTGCTGCGCAGCTTCAACAATAACCGCAGCCAGCCCAGCGGGCTCGTGCTGCGCTTCCACAAATACACGGGCCGCGCCGAAGAGGCGCTGGCCAACCGCGTGATCGCCCGCACCACGGTGGAGTGGATCGGCCGGCGCAACGTGATCCTGGACGAAGTGGCGCGCCTCGCGCGGCCGCTCGAGTGCGTGCCCTTCGTCTACGCCAACCGCCTGTGGCTGCACCACCCAGACTGGAACCGGATCCGCGGCTGGAACTTGGACGCGCCGACGTGAGGGCCGCCCGCCTGTTCGTCCTCCTCCTCGCGCTGCTCGCGGGTTTGCTCGGGATGGCCCCTGCCTGGGCCGTGCCGCAAGTGGTGCTCGTGCAGAACTCGGGCTGGATGGAGCCCTTCTACACCGACCCGCAATCGCCATTCAAGCCGCTGGTGGCGGCGCTGGCCGGCAATGTCGCGCAGCCGGGCGACGCGCTCGTGCTGGCCGCGTTCAACCAGTCGCTGCCCGGCGCCCCGTCGCCGCGCGCGCTGCTGTCCGAGCAGGTGACGACCGCGACGCCGGCGCACGTGCAGGCCGCGCTGGCGGGGCTGGAAACGGCCCATAAACCCGGCGGCACGGCGCTGGCCGACACCGACCTGGGCGAGGCCGTCGAGACGACCGTCACCAGGGTGTTGAAAGGGAAGGCGGGCCTCGTCTGGCTCGTGACGAACAACCGCAACAGCCCGAACAACGACCAGGCGACCGCGCAGCGCAACCGCGAATTCTACGCGCTGATCCACAAGGGTCCCGCCATCACGAAGGCGCTCGCGTTCCCGCTGCGGATGCCGGTGCAGGGCCGGCATTACCACGCGAACGGCCTGATGGTGTACGTGTTCGCGGTCGGGCCGGAAGGCGCACGCGCCCTCGACGCGATGCTCGCCGCCGGCCGCGTGCAGCGCGTGATCACGGAGCCGCCGGCGCGCCTGAAACCGCTCGACCGCGACACGGTGCGCCTCGTGCCGCGCAAGGTCGAGAACGCACCCGGCGTCGAGTTCTCGATGGATGCGGCGGGCCGCCTGCGCGCGGACGTGGCGCCGGACGCGCGCACGCCCAGCGCGACGATCCAGTGGCAGCTTCAAAACACGATGTATCCGTACACGATCGCGGGCGCGACGATCTCCGCGCGCTCGATGCTCGGCGGCGAGAACCGTCCGATCGCGCTGCGCACGAACACCGTCACGCGGCTGGCGCCGGGCCGCGCCGAACCGCTCGCGGCGACGGTGCAGCTGCCCGTCGCGCAGTTGCCGGGCAAATGGTCGATGGCCGCCTTGAAGTCGGCCGGCTCCGCGTACGTGCTGCCGGGCCGCATCGAGCTGCACCTGCAGGACCAGCGGCTGGAACTGTCGCAGGCGTTCCGCGAGCGCATGGCGGCGCTGTTCCCCGGCGATCCGCTGCCGGACATCTTCACGCCGCCGGCCGACATCCAGGCCTCGACGGCCGTGCTGCCCGTCGAGGTGCACGTGCACTACGGCTCGGGACCGCTCGTCGCGCTTCTGGGTGGCGGCCTCGCGCTGCTGGCGGCCGGCGCGGGCGCCGCGTATGCGTATGGACGGCCGCGCCGGGTGCAGCTCGTCGTGGAAGACGAACTGCGCACCGTGCACGCGCGCGCGGGCGCCACGCAGCCGATCTACGACAAGGCGGGCAATGAAGTGGCCCGCCTGAAGACGACCTTGTTCGGCCACCAGTTGCTGGACCTGCGCGAAGGCGCGCAGGTGCGGCTCGGCCGATGAACCCACGGGAACCCACCATGCAGAACGACCAGACCAAGCCCGCCCCCGACACCGCCGGCACCGATCCCGGTTTCAAGCTGCCCGGCCAGACGGCGACCACCCCGCAGGACGGCCTGCCCAAGACGATGCCCGACACCGCGACGCAACCCGTGGAGATCGCGCCCGGCGGCGCCACCAACACGAGCGCGGCGCCGCTGCGCGACACGGCCGGGCGCGACATGGCGATCGGCGCCGTCGCCTTCGTCGTGCTGCTGGTGATTTACTTCTTCGTGCGCAACGCCTACGTGCACCACCTCGTCGTCAAGCGCGTGGCGCCGTCGTCCGCGGGCAGCGCGGGGTGGCTGCTGTTCGTCGGCATGGGCTTCCTGTCGGCCGCCGTCGTGCTGGCCGTCGTCAACGCGAGCAGATACCTGACGCCCGCGATCACCGGACCGCTGGTCGTCGTCGGCGTCGTCACGCTGGTCGCGGCCTTTTTCGTCGGCCGCCGCTGACCTTTTACAGAGAACACCATGGCAGATTTTCCCGATCCCGCATCCCTCGGCAATAAAGCAGAGCTGAAGGTCGACCTGCGCCCGACGCTGTTCATCGGCGCCGGCGGCACCGGCATGGAAGTCATGATGCGCATCCGCCGCCGCATCCTCGCGGCCGTGTGGAACCGCCGGCATCCGACCCGCGTCGAATCCATCGCCGACTTCCCCGTCGCGCGCTTCCTCCACTTCGACCTCGATGCGAACGCCGTCATCGACGAGGGCAAGTCGCAGCGCACCGATCCGTGGTTCGAGCTGGTCAAGCTGTCCGATGAAGAACGCCTCGTCGAGCCGCTCGACCTGCCGCAGTACCACGAGTCGGACGACAGCCTCGCGCGCTTCCCGCTGATCGAAAACTGGATGCCGCTGCGTCCGAAGAAGTTGCGGTCGCTGGGCATCGACCCGTCCAAGGGCGCGGGCCAGATCCGCGCGCTGGCGCGGCTGTATTTGTTCGACAAATACCCGAAGCTGCGCGGCCGCATCAAGGGGGCGCTGAACTCCTTGAGCAGTAACGCCGGCATCGAGCGCAAGGAGAATTACCAGCGCCTCGGCCTGCAGGTCGACACGTCGAAATTCCGTATTGTCGTCATCGCGTCCAACGCGGGCGGCACGGGCGCGGGCAGCGCCATCGACCTGGGCTGGATCGCCAAGGCCGTCGCGCGCCAGGAAGTGTCGGACAGCCAGGTCGACCTCGTGATGTTCCTGCCGTCCGGCTATGCGAAGGCGAACAAGGAGCGCACGGAGGCGAACGCGTACGCCACCATGATGGAGCTGGAGACGGGCATGCGCGACATGAACGCGCGCGTGCAGTGGATGGAGCCGGACAGCATCGTCGGCCGCGGCACGCCGTTCGACGACGTGTACTTCGTCGACACGGCGAACCTTGCGAACAAGGCGACGCAGGACGTCAAGGACGCGTACCAGATGGTGGCCGACACGCTGTTCGAGGATTTCGCGTCGGCCGATTTCGCCAACCGCAAGCGCTCCGTCGCCGTCAACCAGCAGCAGCACAAGCTCGGGCCGTACAACCCGCGCGTGCCGGAGCAGCGCTTTGGCGACATGCGCCTGTCGTACTCGAAGGTTTATTCCGCGTTCGGCCAGTCCGTGCTCGACACGCAGCAAAGCCTGCGCGAAGACATCCGCGCGTACGAGCTGGCGGCGCTGATGGTGAAGGCGTTCTTCGGCCTCGTCGCCGCCGACGGCACGGCCGCGCGGCGCGCCGGCGACCAGGAACGCGACGCCTTCATGCGCGAGCAGATGGGCATGGCCGAGCATCCGTTCGCGGAATTCCCCGATTTCAAAAAGGGCACCGTCGACGTCACGCCATTCCCGGAATACGCGCTGACCGACATGCTCCTGCTCGACAAGGACCAGCGCTCGCTGCTGGAGCGCGTCGAGAGCAAGGTGCAGCTCGAGATGGACCGCATCATGGCCTCGTACGACCTCAAGCTGTGGCGCGAGAAGGTCGTCGAGCTGCTGCCGAACCTGGAGCGCGACGCCATCCGCGAGGCCGGCGCCACGGCCGAGACGAGCGAGGACCGCATCAAGCGCCATACGGGCGAGCTGCTCGCGCAATTGCGCCTCAACGTGCGCGGCCGGCTGTACATGCTGCTGGACGACCGTAAGCAGGGCGGGCTCGAATTCGTGCTGTCGCTGCTGGAACAGGTGAAGGCGCGCCTCGCGCAGCGCGACCTGGCCAGCGTCCAGCGCAACGGCAAGCGTTACCGCGACGTGCGCGACGCGCTGCGCACGCGCCAGGTCGAGGAATCGCTGAACAACCTGACGCAGGCCGCAGGCAAGTTGTTCGGCAAGGATGCGCAGGCGCGCGAGATCATGAACCACCTGAAGCGCGACATCGCCGACTACCTGCGCTTCCACCTGCTGGCCGTCGCCGCGGGACAATCCATCGAGGTGATGCACAGCCTGTCGTCCTGGCTCGGCGAACCGCAGGCGCCTGACGAACACGGCCAGGTGCGCTGGAGCGGCGTGGCCGGCGAATTCCAGGAAGGGCGGCGCAATGTGGGGGCGATGCTGGCCGCCGTCGATCAGCGCATCGGCCAGCTCCGCGCCGACGCGCGCCAGGAGCACGCCACCTACATCAAGCTGGCGAGCGACGTGCTGCCGGAACCCGTGCGCCTGACGGGCGACGTGAGCACCTGGAGCGAAGAGGTGCTGCTGGAATTCGGCGGCTCCGCGCGGCTGTTCCCGCAACTGGGCGACGAGAGACTGCGTTCCGACCTGCTGCTGAAACTGTTCCGGCGCGCGCAGCTGCAGCTGTCGGGCGAGCAGGCCGTGGCCGAGCTGCCCGATCCGCTGGTGGAGCGCCTCGGCGCGATGTCGCCGCAGGAACGGCACCGCATCTTTTCGGAGTGGATCAAGAGCGCCATGCCGTGGATCAACGCGCGCTTCTCGGCCGAGTTCACGCCCAGCGCCGACCAGTTCAAGTGCTTCGTCGGCGTGGGCGACCCGGCCGCCTGGCGCAGGCTGGAGACGGAAATCCGCGCCGCCGTCCCCACCGGCTTCTTCCACGGCGACCTCGTGTCCGTCGTGAACACGGGCGTGCCGGGACGGGCCGTGTGCTATATCGAGCTGTCCGGCTACCCGATGACAGTGTTGCGCGGGTTGCCGACGTGGCGCGCCAGCTACCAGATCGAGAACCCGAAGATTCCGACGCACCTGCACTTCGATTCGACGCGCTTCCGCCATCCGATCTCGCCGTCGATGGACGAGCTGAATCGCCTCGCCGACGACTATGAATTCTTCCTCGCCGCGATCGCGCTGGGCGTCCTGCGCCGCAAGCATGACGCGGGCGACCGCGAGGCCGCGTTCCAGCCGCGCGGGCAATACCTGTTCGAAGTCGAGCAGGGCTCGGGCGAATGGCTCCAGATCGGCAACGAGTACGCGATCCGCTCCAACGGCCTGCCGCCGTACTACCGCGAGCAGGTGATCGCGGCGACGCGCCAGCGCCTGGCCGCGATGGGCCCGCACCAGCTGGCGCTGCTGGCCGCGCTGATGCGCCACTACCAGCTGCGCGTCTATGAACCGAAGCTGGAGGTGGACGAGACGGGCGCGCAACTGCCATCGCCTTCGCTCCCCTACATCACGGCGCGGCGCCTGTACGACCAGTGGATGCGGCGTGCCGTATCCATCGATCCGCAGCTGTCGCCGGCGCAGGTGGAAGCGGCGCTCGCGCAGCTCGACACGTGGACGGAAACCGTGCCCGATTCGGCATCCGATGCATACGCGTGGGAAGTCGAGCGGCCGGCCGACAAGCGCGTGATCCGGTCCGAATTCCTGTCCGCCGATGCGCGCGCCGCGCAGGCGCTGGAGCGCAGGGCAGCAACACCGGTGATGCCGTCCGCGCAGTACGCGCCGGCCGCGCCGACCGTCGTCGCACCGACGCCGGGCGCACCTGACGCCGTGCCGGCGCCGAGCCTGGGACCGGCCGCCTTCGTCGTGGGCGCCACGCCCATCCCGGCGCGCTACAAGCTGTTCGTCGGCGGCACGCAGCGTGGCCCGTTCGCGCTGGACGAAGTCGTGCAGCAGTTCACGCGCGGCGAGATCGATGCGGGTACGCGCATCTGGAACATGCAGTGGAATCCGCGCGCGGACAAATGGAAGACCGTGGCCGACATCCCGGAACTGATGGCGGCCGCCGGCGCCGCGATCCCCGATCCGGACAACGACGTCATCCCGGACCCGGAATAAGGACAGACTGTGCAGGACGAAGCGATCTACCGCTGCATCAACACGGCCTGCGCGCGCGGGATGCCGCGCCGCGTGAATTACTGTCCGTATTGCGGGACGGCCCAGCAGGCGGGCGCGCCGCAGCCGGACGATGGCCGCGCGCGCCGCGATGCCGCTGTCTCCGCCGCGACGGTCGCTGCGGCCGGGGCGCAGGCCGTGGCCGGGCTGTCGGGTTGGTCGGACGCGCCGGACACCGGGCCCGCGGCGGCTGCGGGGGCCGCGGCGGCGGCGGCTGCGAAGGCAGCGCCGCAACCCGCCGCTCCGGTCGCGCCGACGCCATCGGCAACGGCGTTCGGCCACGGCAGCCGCCCGGCCGAGACCAGCGCCGCGCCGCCGGAACGCGGCCGCGGCATCCCCTGGTCGCGCCACCCGACGCAGCCGCCCGCGCCGAAGCCGGCGGGCCGCCAGCCGATCCGCCTGCGCTGGTGGATCGTCGCGCTGGCCGTGCTGTGGGGCGTGTGGCTGTGGGCCAAGCCGTCGGCGAAAAAGATCGACAAGCGCATCGACGGCGCCATCGCGCTGGCCCAGGCCTGCCAGGGCAAGCAGGCGCAGGACGAGCTGATTGCACTGCGCGGCAGCCGCGCCACGCCGCAGCAGCTGGAGCGCCTGCAGCGCGGGCTGAACGAGGCGTCCAGCGCGTGCACGCGCAAGCGCCAGCGCGCGAGCGCGTGGAGCGAGGCGCGCGCTCCGATCGAATCCGAGCTGGCGTCGGGCAGCGTCGAGCGGGCGCGCACGCGCCTGCAGGCGTTCACGAAGCGCTGGGGCGAGGACGACAGCACGCGCGCGCTCAGGGCGCGCATCGATGCGGCCCGCGCCGAGCATCCGCTGGCTATCCCGCCAGACGCGTGAACCCGTCGTCGCTCCACGCTTCGCTGCCCACGCCGTGGCGCACGAAGAACAGGCCGTCCGGATCGTACTTGCGCTTGACCTGCGCGAGCCGCGGATAGTTGGCGCCCCAGAAGGCATCCTGCCAGTCCGGCTGGAAGTAATCGCTCTCGGAGACGTACGCACCGGCCCGCGGCGCCACCGCCAGCAGCGCCTCCATCGCGCGGCCGATCGCCTGCGCGCGGCCGCGGCCGCGGGCAGCGTCGACGGGGCCGTCGGGCATGCCGGGGAAGCGCGGATCGTCGCCGCCCGCGATGATCGCCAGCGCGAACGCGTCCAGCACGGCGGGGTTGGTCGCGGTGGCGCGCGCGGCCTCGATCTCCGCCGCCGGCGCGCCGGCCAGTCCCTTGTTGAAGTGCAGGCCGACGCTCCAGTGCCGGCTGGCCGCGAACAGCGCAGCGGCGAAGGTGGCCTGGCGCTTCGTATCGAGCAATCCGGCCGGCAGCCACGCCGACTTGTAACCGTGGATGAACCAGCCTTCCTGCTCCGTGTCGCCCTTCCAGATCACGTGGTGCGCGGGCGCGCCCGGACGCGGATCGGGGACCATGAAGCCGGGCGCGTGCTCGCGGAAGAACGCGGCGTCCCACATGTGGCGCGCGGGCAGGGCCAGTACCTGGAACGGCTTCTCGAACGTGTAGCCGGGGCGGCTGCGCAGCCAGTCGAGCAGCGGCGCCCACGTGCGCGCCACGCCGGCTTCGTCAAGGTCCTGGAACACCATCGAGACGTCGATGGCGTTGTCGCCGTGGATGGCGATCTGCTCGCCCCAGTGCGGATTGAACAGGTCCTTCGCATAGAACTCGACCAGCTTGCCGAGCAGCGCGCGGAACGCGGTGTCATCAAGCGCGCGCACCCTGCAGAACACGGCGCCGAACATGGCCGGCAGCTCGCGCGTGCGCAATGTGAGGCGCGTGACGATGCCGACGCTGCCGCCACCGCCGCCCTTGAGCGCCCAGAACAAATCGGCGTTCGTGCAGGCGTTGGCGACGCGGACCTGGCCGTCGGCCGTGACGACTTCCGCTTCCAGCAGCCCGGCCGCCGCGGTGCCGTAGCGCTTGGAAAAGCTGCCGAAGCCGCCGCTCTGCACCAG
>JBJMVU010000159.1:0-9258 GCA_045810485.1 Massilia sp.
ATTGCGAATTCGTACAGCGTGAAGCCGCGTGTTGTCTTGATACGAATCATCCGATACCTCGTCAATGATGCAGGGCGGCCTTGCCCAGGTCCCAGATCGGCAGGAAGATGCCGAGCGCCAGCACGAGCACCATCGCACCGAGGAAGGTGATCAGGATCGGCTCGATCTGGCTCGACAGCGTCTTGAGTTCGTAGTCGACCTCGCGTTCGTACATCTGCGCGATCTCGTCCATCAGGTCGTCGAGCGAGCCCGATTCCTCGCCCACGGCGATCATCTGCAGCACGATCGGCGTGAACACGTGGGCATTGGTCGCCGTGCGCAGGATGCTTTCGCCGCGCTCGACGCCTTCGCGCATCTGGTCGAGGCGCATGGTCAGGTAGGCATTGTCGGCCGTCTGCGCGACGACCGAGAGGGCTTGCACGATCGGCACGCCGCTGCGGATCGACAGCGCGAAGCTGCGCGCGAAGCGGGCCATCGTGGCCTTGTGGATGATCTTGCCGGCGATGGGGAAGCGCAGCTTCCAGCGGTCCCACGTCAGGCGGCCGGACACGGTGCGCGCCCAGGCGCGGAAGCCGAACAAGGCCGCCACCGCGACGCCCGCCATCACGGGCCAGTACTCGACCGTGAAGCGCGACGTCGTGATCAGGATGCGCGTCATCAGCGGCAGCTCGGCGTGGAAGCTCTTGAAGACCTTCTCGAACTGCGGGATCACGAAGACGTTCACGATGACCATCGCCGCCAGCATCGCGATGATGACGAACGTGGGATAGCGCATCGCCGTCTTCACGCGCTCGCGCATGTCGCGGTCGAATTCGAGGTGGTCGAACAGGCGGAGGAACACCTCTTCCAGGCGGCCCGTCATCTCGCCCACGCGCACCATCGACAGGTAGAACGGCGTGAAGCATTCCGTGTGGCGGCGCATCGCCATCGACAGTTCGCGGCCCGAGTCGAGCGATTCGCGCAGGTCCTGGATCACGCGCGCGAAGCTTTTGTTCGTCGCCGATTCCTGCAGCCCGGCCAGGCCGCGCATGATCGGCACGCCGGATTTCAGCAGCGTGTAGATCTGGCGGCTGAACAGCTGCACGTCGATCGACGTGACCTTCTTGCGCGTCAGGCGCTCCCACAGGTTCCCGTCGCCCCCGGCGCCGGCGCCCGGCGTCGTCGCCTTGCGGGTGGTCGGAGTGATCTCGAGCGGCGTGACGCCGGTGCCGAACAGCTGGTCGGCCACGGCGCCGCTGTCGGCGCCTTCCAGCACGCCCTGCATCAACTCGCCGCGCGCGTTGCGGCCTTTATAAGCGAAGAACGGCATGGGCGCTTATCAGTCTTCCATCTGGTTACTGATCCGCATGGCTTCCGCCACGGTCGTGCGGCCCTGGATCGCGAGGCGCACGCCGCTGCGGCGCAGGGTCTCGCCGCGCATCTCCGCATGCGCCACTTTCAGGAAGTGACCCGGGTCCGGGTGGTTGGCGGCCTCGTTGACGGCGCGCGTCATCTCCAGCAGTTCATACACGCCGGTACGGCCGCGATAGCCCGTGCCGTTGCAGTGCGAGCAGCCGCGCCCGTGGAAGAACGGCACGGTCTCGGCGCGGTCGCCCAGTTCGGCGCGCAGCCAGGCGCGTTCCGGCGCCGGCAGCTGGTACGGTTCCGAGCAGCTTTCGCAGATCACGCGCACGAGACGCTGCGCCAGCACGGCCTGCAGCGACCCGCTCACCATGTAGCGCGGGACACCCATGTCCATCAGGCGCAGCGGCGTCGAGGCGGCGTCGTTCGTGTGCAGGGTCGACAACACCAGGTGGCCCGTCATGGCGGCGCGCAGGCCGATCTGCGCCGTCTCCTGGTCGCGCATCTCGCCGACGAGCACGATGTCCGGATCCTGGCGCAGCGCGGAGCGCAGCACGCGCGAGAAATTCAGCTCGATCTTGTCGTTGACCTGCACCTGGTTGATGCCGGACAACCGGTATTCGATCGGGTCCTCGACCGTGATGAGTTTCTTTTCGATGGAATTCAGCTCGGCCAGCGCGCTGTACAGCGTCGTTGTCTTGCCGGAACCCGTCGGCCCCGTCACGAGCACGAGGCCGTTCGGGCGCTGGACGATGGCGCGGAAGCGTTCCACCAGCGCGGCCGGCATGCCGATCGCGTCCAGGCGCAAGTTCATGCCGACCTGGCTCAGCAGACGCATGACGACGGATTCGCCGTACTGCGTGGGCATCGTCGAGATACGGACGTCGATGCGCTGGCCGCGCACCTTGACGGCGAAGCGGCCGTCCTGCGGCAGGCGCTTTTCCGAGATGTCGAGGTCCGCCATCAGTTTCAGGCGCAGCGCCAGCGGCGTCGCGATCTTGATGTCGGCTTCCGTCTGCAGGTGCAGCACGCCGTCGATGCGGAAGCGGATCTGCAGGCGGCCGTCCTGCGGTTCGATGTGGATGTCGGACGCGCGCACCTGGGCCGCGTCGTCGAACACCGACTGCAGCAGTTTCACCACCGGCGCTTCTTCCAGGCCGGAGTTCGCGGACAGCGCGTTGAAGTCGACGGAGGTCGTGTCGCCGAGGTCCTGTTCGAGCTCGCGCGCCAGGCCCGTGATCTCGCCCGTGCGGCGGTAGATGCGGTCGATCGCCTGCAGCACTTCCGTCTCGTTGACGACGGCCAGCTCGACGCCCTTCTTCAGCAGGCGCGCGATCTCGTCGTAGGCAAACAGGTCGGTCGGGTCGGAGACGCCGACCAGCATCGTCTCGCCGCGGTCTTCCAGCACCAGGGCGCGGAAGCGGCGCGCCTGCGTTTCCGGCAGCAGGCGCACGACGTCCTGGTTGATGTTGTAGAACTTGAGGTTGAGGTAAGGGATGCCGAGCTGGCGCGCGAGCGCGCCCGAGATCTGCTCTTCCGTGACGAAGCCGCTCTCGACGAACACGCGGCCGAGCTTGCGGCCGGTGCGCTTCTGGTCGGCAAGGGCCTGGTTCAGCTGGTCTTCCGACAGCAGCTTTTGTTGCACCAGGATTTCGCCAAGTCGGACTTTTTCGGGCCGTGCCATACCACCTCATGATCAATGTAGGACTAGTCCTTCATTGTATGTCACAGAAACGAAAAATTAACCCACAGAATGACTTTACGTAAGGCAAAACGTATCGTCCGCGCGACTCCGTGTCTGTCTGGCATGCAAGGTCGCAAACACAGTTGCCAAAAACCGGGGTCAGACCCCAAATCTAGGCAAGTTCTCAGACACACTTTCCTAAGATTGGGGTCCGACCCCGAATTGTCAGGAAGGTGGCGGCTGGGCTACCATGCTCGCAGGCGCCGCCTGGGCTGCGCACCGATCGCGGAGCTCCACAGTGCAGTTGTTACAACGTCGTTCGCTACCTTCCATTCGCGCCAAGCTGGTGACGCTCGTGCTGGCGTGCGCCCTGCCGATCCTGATCGGCTACCTCGTGTTCGCCACCGACGCCGACCAGCGCGAGCGGGCCCACGTCGCCGAGGATGCGGAGATGATCGCGCGCGCGCTGGCCGCCGCCGTCGACCGCGACCTCGCCAACGGCGAAACCGCCGCGCGCACCCTGGCCAACCAGGCCAATCTCGCCAATGGCGACCTGGCCGCCTTCCACACCGCCGCGCGCCGGCTGCTGCGCCCCGAATTCCCCGCCTATGCCGTCGCCGTCAGCGCGCCCGACGGCACCGTCCTCCTCGACACCCGCCATGCCCTCGGCAGCGTGCTGGCGCCGCGCGGGAACGAAGCCGACATCCGCGCCGTCTTCGCCAGCGGCGACGCCATCACGTCCGGCCTGCACCGGGGCGACGCGACGCAGCCGTGGGTCATCTCCATCACCGTGCCGGTCTGGCGCGAGGGCAAGGTCGCGTATGCGGTGACCGTCGAGCTGCGTCCGCGCCGCCTGCAGGAACTGCTCGCGAACCAGAACCTGCCGGCGCACTGGAGCGCGCTCGTGTTCGATAACAACCGCCGGGTGGTCGCCTACCGCGGCCAAACGACGCACGGGATCGGCGACACGATGCATCCCGACCTGGTCAAGGCGGTCGCGCACAATTCGGTCGGCCTCGTCGAACTGACGGGCCATGGTCCCCAGCCGATGTATTCGGCCTACGCGCGCACGCTGGGCCACGACTGGGCCGTGGCGATCGGCTTTCCGCGCCACGCGGCGCGCGAGATCCTCGGCCCCGATCCCGCCACGACGCTCGCCTGGATCGCCGTCATGCTGGCCGTCAGCCTGGGCCTCGCCTGGCGCATCGGCGACTCGATCGCGCGCTCGGTGCGCGCGCTGACGGAACCGGCGGCCGCCCTCGGCCGCGGCGAGGCCCTCGTGATCCCGCCGCTGGCGATCCGCGAGGCGGCGACCGTCGCGCGCGCGCTCGGCAAGGTCGAGGGCGAGCTGCAGCAGTACCGGGCCGGACTGGAATCGCTCGTGGCCGAGCGCACCAACGAGCTGCAGCGCTCCTCCGCCATGCTGGCGACCGTGTACGCGACGGCGCCCGTGGGCCTCTCGTTCATCGACCGCAGCCTGAAGATCGTGATGATCAACGACTACCTCGCGGCCGTGAACGCGCTGCCGGCCAGCACTCACGTGGGCCGTACGCTGCCCGAGCTGCTGGGCGAACGCGGCATCCACATCGAGACGCCGTACCGCCAGGTGCTGGCGACGGGACGGCCGCTGATCGACATCGAGGACAGCGGCGACACGCCGGCGGAACCGGGCGTCATGCGCCACTGGATCTGCAGCTACTATCCCGTGTACGGGCCGGACCGCGAACTGGTCGGCATCAACGCCGTCGTGCTCGACATCACCGAACGCAAGCGCCAGGAACAGCGCAACCGCGACAACGAAGCGCTGTTCCGCACGCTGTTCGAGGGATCGGGCGACGCCCACGTGCTGATCGCCTACGGGGCGGGCTTCATCAGCGCCAACCAGGCCGCCATCGACCTGTTCGGGTGCGCCGGCGCGGACGAATTCCTCGCGATGGCGCCGGCGGGCTGTTCGCCCGACCACCAGCCGAACGGCCGCCGCTCGGACGAGCTGTGGCACGAGGCGATGCGCCGCACGCTCGACACGGGCGGCGACCGCTTCGAGTGGATCTACCGCCGTCGCGACGGCACGCAGTTCCACGCCGACGTACAGCTCAACAGCGTGGACATCGGCGGCCGCGGCATCGTGCAGGGCACCATCCGCGACATCACCGCGCGCGTCGAAACGTCCGCCGCGCTGCGCGCCGCCAGCCGCCGCCTCGAAGAAAGCGAACGCATGATCCGCACCGTGACGGACCACCTGCCGGCGCTCGTCGGCTACTGGGACGCGAACCTGCGCTGCCGCTTCGCCAACAAGCCGTATCTCGACTGGCTGGAGCGCGCCGCGCCGGACGTCATCGGCCGCACGATGCACGAACTCGTGGACGAGGAACAGGTCCTCGAAGTGGTGCCGCACCTCGACGCCGTGCTGCGCGGCGAGCGCCAGTTCTTCGAGCGCCGGCTGCACCGCAAGGGATCCGGCAAGGTGATCCAGGCGTGGAGCAGCTACATCCCCGACTTCGACGCGGAAGGCCGCGTGCAGGGCTTCTACATGCTGCACGCGGACATCACGGAACTGAAGCGCACCCAGTCGCGCCTGGAGGAAGCGCTGCACGCGGCCGAAGCGGCCAGCAGCGCGAAGGGTGAATTCCTGGCCAACATGAGTCACGAGATCCGCACGCCGATGAACGCCATCATCGGCCTCGCGCGCCTGCTCGAGGAGGCCGACCTGGGCCGGCGCGAACGGGGCTACGTGACGCGCATGCAGATGGCCGCGCGGTCGCTGCTGTCGATGCTGAACGACGTGCTCGATTATTCGAAGGTGGAAGCGGGCCAGCTCGTGCTCGAACAGACGCCGTTCGCGCTGGACGACGTCCTCGCCAGCATCGCCGCGATGTCCGCCTCGGGCGCCTGGAACAAGGGCATCGAGCCCGTGTTCGCCGTCCATCCGGACGTGCCCGCGCACCTCGTGGGCGATCCGATGCGCCTCGGGCAGGTGCTGCTCAACCTCGTCAGCAACGCCATCAAGTTCACGGAGCGCGGCGAGGTCGTGCTCACGATCGAACCGGCCGGCGTCGACGGCGACGGCATGGCGCTGGACTTCACCGTCCGCGACACCGGCATCGGCATCCCGCCCGAACAGCAGCAGCGCATGTTCGAGGCATTCTCGCAGGCCGACACTTCCACGAGCCGCAAGTACGGCGGCACCGGCCTGGGTCTCGCGATCAGCCGCCGCCTCGTGCGCCTGATGGGCGGCGACCTGTGCGTGGACAGTGTGCCGGGCCGGGGCGCCACGTTCCGCTTCACCGCGCCGTTCGGCGTCAGGGCCGGCGCCGCGCCCGCGCACGCGGACGCGCCGCCGCTGCGCGTCCTCGTGGCCGACGACAACGCCAGCAGCCGCGCCGCGCTGGCCGGACTGCTCGCGGGCCACGGCTGGCACGTCGAGACCGCCGCGAGCGGCGCCGACGCGCTCGCGCTGCTGCGCACGGCGGGACCGTTCGACCTCGCGTTCATCGACAGCGTGCTGGGCGACCTGGACGGCGCGTCCGTGATCGCCTTCGCGCGCGCCGACCAGGCGATCTCCCTGCCCCGCTGCGCGCTGCTGGCGGCCGACCCGGAACGCGAGCGCCTCGATGCGCTGGCCGCGGACCTGCGCATCGCCGCCATCCTGGCGAAACCGTTTACGCCGGGTACGCTGGCCGACGCGCTGGCGGAACTGCACAGCGGCGCGCCGGCCCCGGCGCCGGCCCGCGCGACCGCGCTGGGCGGGCGCCTCGCGGGCATGCGCGTGCTCGTCGTCGAGGACAACCTGCTCAACCAGGAAGTGGCGAACTATGTGCTCGTGCACGCGGGCGCCAGCGTCGATTTCGCCGCGAACGGCCGCATCGCCGTCAGCATGCTGGCGGAGACGCCCGCGCAGTACGACGCCGTGCTGATGGACCTGCAGATGCCCGTCATGGACGGCTTCGAAGCGACCCACGCGATCCGCGCGCTGGGCCTCGACCGGCTGCCGATCATCGCGATGACGGCCAATGCCCTGGACGAGGACCGCCGCCGCGCGCTGACCGCCGGCATGACCGATTACCTCGCCAAGCCGATCGACGTGGACGAGCTGGTCGACATGCTGATCCGCCTCACGGGGCTTCCGGCGGCGTCCCCGCCGGAAGGCGCGCGGACGGCGCTGGCGGCCGGGCTGGCCGTGCCGGCCCATATCGCCGGCATCGACCTGAAGACGACGCTGCCACGCTTCGGCGGCAATTTCGCCAGTTTCGCCGCCCTGTTCAAACGCTTCGAAAGCTCGCAGGGCGGCGCCGTCGCCGACATCCGCGCCCTGCTGCGCGCCGGCGACCGCGCGGGCGCGGGCCAGGCCGCGCACCGCCTGCGCGGCGTGGCGGCCAACCTGGGCGCGACGGACGTCGCCGGCCAGGCGCTGGAGCTCGAACGGGCGCTGCGCAGCGAGGACGAGGCGGCGCTCGCGCTGCGTCTCGCCCGCCTCGACGCGGCCCTCGCGATCGTGCTGGAAGCGGCGCGCGACCTTCCGGCCCCGCAAACCACTGCCACGGCCACTGCGGCGCCGGAAGATAACGCTATCCTGCAGCGCGAATTGGCGCAGCTGCTTGATTTGCTCCACAATAACAACATGAAAGCCATGGCGCAGTTCGAGACGCTGCGCCCCGCCCTCGCCCGGCTCGAACCGGGCCAGGTGGCGCCGCTGGCGGACGCGGTGGCCACGCTGCGCTTCGACGAGGCGGCGCAGCTTGTGCGGGTACTACTGGATACGAAGGAGGATGCATGAGCTGGACCGACATGGCCGTCAACGGCCGCATCCTGGTGGTCGACGATGCGATGGAAAATATCCAGATCCTGCACGGCGCCCTGCAGGATGAGCACGAGGTATTGTTCGCGATGGACGGTCGGCGCGCGCTCGACATCGCCCGTACCCAGCGGCCCGACCTGATCCTGCTCGACGCCGTCATGCCCGGCATGGACGGTTACGCCGTCTGCAAGGAATTGCTGGCGGCGCCCGAGACGAGCGACATCCCGGTGATCTTCGTGACGGCGCTGAAGTCGCCCGAGGACGAGACGCGCGCGCTGGGCGCCGGCGCCGCGGACTTCATCAGCAAGCCGGTGAATGCCGCGGTCGTGCGGGCGCGCGTGCGCACCCAGCTCACCGTCAAGCGCCAGCGCGACGCCCTGCGCGCCCTGATCCTCACCGACGGGCTGACCGGCGTCGCCAACCGCCGCGCCTTCGACGAACGCTTCGACGCCGAATGGCGCCGCTGCGGCCGCGCGGGCCTGCCAGTGGCGCTGATCCTCGTCGACATCGACCATTTCAAGCTGTACAACGACCATTACGGCCACCAGGCCGGCGACGCGACGCTCGTGCAGTTCGCGACCGCGATGCGGCGCGCGGCCGCGCGCACGCAGGACCTCGTGGCGCGCTACGGCGGCGAGGAATTCGCGATCCTGCTGCCGCAGCTGGACGGACGCGGCGCCACCGGCGTGGCGCACCGCCTCATGACGGAACTGGCGGAGATCGCGATCCCGCACGCAGCGTCGCCGACGGCGGCGCACCTGACGGCCAGCATGGGCATCGCGTGCATGGTGCCGGGCGAACACAGCATCCCGGCGGACCTGATCCAGGTGGCCGACGCCCTCCTCTACCAGGCCAAGGCCGAAGGCCGTAACCGCTACCGCCTGGGCGGCGCGGACTGCGGCGCCAGGCCGCCCGTTCAGGCGTAGCGGCGCACGAGGAATTCGGCCACGCACACTGGCTTCGTACCGCCCTCGCGCTCGACCGTGACGTCGAGCGTCAGCTGGCTGGATGTCGCCTCGATCTCCAGCGCCGCCAGCACGATCGCCGCGCGCACGCGGCTGCCGGCCGGCACCGGCGCGGGAAAGCGCACCTTGTTCAGCCCGTAGTTCACGACGAGCTTCGCGTCGACCATGACGAGCACGTCGGCCAGCATGGACGGCAGCAGCGACAGGGTCAGGAAGCCGTGCGCCACGGTGCCGCCGAACGGCGATTCGCGCGCGGCGCGCTCCGGATCGAGGTGGATCCACTGGTGGTCGTCGGTGGCGTCGGCGAACGTGGCGATGCGGTCCTGGCCGATCTCGAACCAGCGCGACTCGCCCACTTCGAGGCCGACCAGCGTCTTGAGTTCGGCCAGGTTGGCGATGTCACGCATCGCCGCCCTCTCGCGGCCGCTTGCCGAACATGCCCATGCCCTCGATCGTGCACACTTCCTCGCCGC
>JBJMVU010000160.1:0-11624 GCA_045810485.1 Massilia sp.
CCGACAACAAGGAAGCGGAAGAGAAGTTCAAGGAGGTCAAGGAAGCCTACGAGATGCTGACCAATCCGGAGAAGCGCGAGGCCTACGACCGTTACGGTCATGCCGGCGTCGATCCGAACAGCGGCATGGGCGGCGGCGGCTTTGGCGCCGGTGGCTTCGGCGATGCCTTTGGCGACATCTTTGGCGATATCTTCGGCGGTGGCCGGGGCGGCCGCGGCGCGGGACCGCAGGTGTACCGCGGCGCCGACCTGCGCTACAACCTCGAGATCACGCTGGAGCAGGCAGCCGCCGGCTTCGACACCACGATCCGCGTGCCGAGCTGGGACAAGTGCGACACCTGCCACGGCAGCGGCGCCAAGCCGGGCACCCAGCCGGTCACCTGCTCGACCTGCGCCGGCCACGGCCAGGTGCGCATGCAGCAGGGCTTCTTCTCGATCCAGCAGACCTGCCCGAAGTGCCACGGCAGCGGCAAGATCATCCCGGAACCGTGCGCATCGTGCGGCGGCGCCGGACGCATCAAGCGCAACAAGACGCTGGAAGTGAAGATCCCGGCGGGTATCGACAGCGGCATGCGCATCCGCTCGACCGGCAACGGCGAGCCGGGCACGAACGGAGGGCCGCCGGGCGACCTGTACGTCGAGATCCACATCAAGCCGCACACCGTGTTCCAGCGCGAAGGCGACGACCTGCATTGCGAAATGCCGATCTCGTTCAGCAAGGCGGCGCTGGGCGGCGAGATCGAGGTGCCGACCCTGGCCGGCAAGGTATCGTTCACGATCCCCGAAGGCACCCAGACCGGCAAGACCTTCCGCCTCAAGGGCAAGGGCATCAAGGGCGTGCGCTCGGGCTATTCGGGCGACCTGTTCTGCCACGTCGTGATCGAGACGCCCGTCAAGCTCACCGAGAAACAGAAGGACCTGCTGCGCGAATTCGACCGCCTGACGAACGAGGGCGGCGCGAAGCACAGCCCGCAGAGCAAGGGCTGGATGGACAAGGTAAAGGACTTCTTCGAGTAAGATGTCGGATGGACCGCCGGGCGCGCGAGCCCCGGCGGTTTTTTTTGACCAGAATGTGGTCGATTAGATAACTCGTCATTCCCGCGCACGCGGGAATCCATCACCCGGCTCCGAAGTTGCTTCCTTGAGTTGTTCATGCAACTCACGAAGCTTCGGCACGGACCCCGCCTGCGCGAGGGTGACGGTTTGACTGAATAGGAAATCCCATGGCAAAGACCCCCACCGGCCTCACCGCCGCAGACCTTTTCGAACGCAACCGCCAATGGGCGGCGTCGATGATCAGCGAGGATCCTGATTTCTTCAAGGACTTGGCCTCCCAACAATCTCCGGAATACCTGTGGATCGGCTGCTCCGACAGCCGCGTTCCCGCGAATGAACTCGTCGGCATGGCGCCGGGCGAACTGTTCGTTCATCGCAACATCGCCAACGTCGTCTCGCACTCCGACCTGAACTGCCTGACCGTGGTGCAGTTCGCCGTCGACGTGCTGAAGGTCAAGCACATCATCCTGTGCGGCCACTACGGCTGCTCGGGCGTGGGCGCGGCGCTGAACAACACGCGTGTCGGCCTGGCCGACAACTGGCTCGGCCACGTGCGCGACGTGCGCGACAAGCACGGCAAATACCTCGGCAACGTGGCCGGTACCGCCGCCACCAACCGCCTCGTGGAACTGAACGTGGCCGAACAGGTCATCAACATCGCCCAGACCACGGTCGTGCGCGATGCCTGGGAGCGTGGCCAGGACCTCACCATCCACAGCTGGGTCTACGGCGTGCACGACGGCCTGCTGCGCGACCTCGGCGTCACGGTCAGCAGCTACGAGGAAATCCAGCCGAAGCTGGACAAGATCCTGCAGGGCTACCTCGTCGGCGGCAACAAGTGATGCAGCCCGGCGGCGAACTCGACCAGCTGCGCGCCATCGTGCGCCAGTTCGTCGAGGAGCGTGACTGGGACCAGTTCCACACGCCGAAAAACCTGGCGTCCGCGCTCACGGTGGAAGCGGCCGAGCTGCTGGAGCATTTCCAGTGGCTGCAGCACGGCCGCGCCGACGAACTCGGCGCGGACAAGCTCGTCGAGGTGCGCCACGAGATGGCCGACGTGCTCGTCTATCTCGTGCGCCTGGCCGACAAGCTCGACGTCGATCTCCTCGCCGCCGTGCAGGAAAAGATGGTGCTCAATCGCGCCAAATACCCCGCCGACCAGGTGCGCGGGGACGCGCGCAAGTATCACGAGTACAAACGCTGACGGGGCCGCATGCGTTTGGTGGGCGGAGGCCGCCCACCCTACGGCCGTGTGTCGCGTAGGGTGGGCATTTGAGGCCGGGGGGGATTGATGCCGGGGGCATCAATCCAATGAAACGTGCCCACCCTATCCTGACCTGTCCAGGTAATAGGTCAGCAGCCCGTCGGACCGCTCGATCCCGAGCACGTCCATCAACTGCCTGAGCCCCGCGCCGACGCGTTCGCGCGTCTCCGCGGGCGCGTCCCGGGCATCCTCCAGCGCGGGTTGGAACTGCTTCAGCACCCAGAACTTCGTCGGGTGAGCCGCGACCCCGGCGATCAGCCGTTCCGCCACGCGCGCGACGTCCGCATCGAGCCCGGGCTCGTCGCTGAACGCCCGCAGCGCGTCCAGCGTGCGCGGCACGATGAACAGCGGCGCGTCGCGCACCCAGTGGAATGGATCCTCGGCCATCACATCCCACCCAGGCAGATGTACTTGATGACGAGATAATCGTCCATGCCGTATTTCGACCCTTCGCGCCCCAGCCCGGACTGCTTCACCCCGCCGAACGGCGCCACCTCGTTCGAGATCAGGCCCGTGTTCACGCCCACCATGCCCGACTCGATCCGCTCGGCCACGCGCCACACGCGGCCGATGTCGCGCGCGTAGAAGTACGACGCCAGGCCGTATTCCGTCGCGTTGGCGAGGGCGATCACGTCGTCTTCGGTGTTGAAACGGAACAGCGGCGCCACAGGGCCGAACGTTTCCTCGTCCGAGATCAGCATCTGCGGCGTGACGTCGGCCAGCACGGTCGGCTCGAAGAACGTGTGGCCCAGCGGATGGCGCTTGCCGCCCAACAGCAGACGGGCGCCCTTGCCGAGCGCGTCGGCGATGTGGTGCTCGACTTTCTCCACGGCTTTTTCTTCGATCAACGGGCCCTGGTTCACGCCCGGCTCCATGCCGTTACCGACTTTCAATTTCGCGACGGCGGCAGTCAGCTTTTCCGCGAACGCCTCATAGACGCCGTCCTGCACGTAGATGCGGTTGGCGCACACGCAGGTCTGTCCCATGTTGCGGTATTTCGAGGCCATGGCGCCTTCGACGGCGGCATCGAGGTCGGCGTCGTCGAACACGATGAACGAGGCGTTGCCGCCCAGTTCCAGCGACAATTTCTTGACCGTCGGCGCGCATTGTTCCATCAGCAGGCGGCCGACCTGCGTGGAGCCCGTGAAACTGAGCTTGCGCACGATGGGGTTCGCGCACATCTCCGCGCCGATCGTTCTGGAGTCGCCGATCACGACGGAAAACACGCCCCGCGGCACGCCGGCGCGCTCCGCCAGCACGGCCAGGGCGAGGGCGGAATACGGCGTCAGCTCGGCCGGTTTCAGCACGATGGGACAGCCGGCCGCGAGCGCCGGGCCGACCTTGCGGGTGATCATCGCGGCCGGGAAATTCCACGGCGTGATCGCGGCGCACACGCCGATCGGTTCCCTGGTGACGACGATGCGGCGGTCGCGCGCGGGCGATTCCAGCACGTCGCCCTCGATGCGCTTGGCCTGTTCGCCGAACCATTCGAGGAACGAGGCGGCGTACGCGATCTCGCCCTTCGATTCGGCCAGCGGCTTGCCCTGCTCGGCCGTCATGATGGCGGCGAGGTCGTCCGCGTTCTCCAGCATCAGGTCGTTCCATTTGCGCAGGACGAGGGCGCGTTCGCGTGCCGTCTTCCTGCGCCACGCCGGCCAGGCGGCCTGTGCCGCTTCGATGGCGCGCCGGGTTTCCCGTGCCCCCATATGCGGCACGGTGCCGACCGTTGTTCCGGTCGCGGGGTTGATCACGGCGACCGTCTTGCCGTCGTCGGCGTCGCACCAGGCGCCGTCGATATAGGCCTGCTGGCGCAGCAGGGAAGGATTGTTGAGGTTCAGCATGGGGTCCTCGTCATGTCGTGCGGGCGGCATCACCATAGCACGGTGCCCGGGAAGCGGCCGTTTGTGTTGGCATCGTTTTTCAGTTGACGTTAAGCTTTTGCTACGGGTTACAACAGCGAACCCGCTCGACTAGCAGATCCCAGGAAGCGTTTGCATTGGGAACGCGGTTTCCTTGATCTGGAACAACGGCCACTCGCATTCGGACCACTTTGTACGTATGATGGTTCTTGTGCGCTCACGACAAGGTAGAGACCATGCGCCCGATCGTTTTCGTCCCCGCTTGCACCCGCGATTTCGGTGAACACCCTTACCACGCGGCCCAGCACAAGTATGTCGACGCCGTCGTCCTCGGCGCCGACTGCGCCCCGCTGATCCTGCCGTCGCTGGGGGAGGCGCTCGACCTGGAGACGATGCTCGCGCTGTGCGACGGGATCATGCTGACGGGCTCGGCCTCGAACGTTCATCCCAGCTATTACTCCGAAGAATTGCTCGACCCGTCGCTGCCGCAAGACCCGGCGCGCGACCAGACCACGTTGCCGCTGATCCGCGCGGCCGTGAAACGCGGCATTCCGATCATCGCGATCTGCCGCGGTTTCCAGGAAATGAACGTGGCGCTGGGCGGCAGCCTGTACCAGGCTGTGCAGTCGGTACCCGGCCACTTCGACCATCGCGAAAATCCGGAACTGGGCATGGACGAGCAGTACGGCGACGCCCACAAGATCCAGCTCGTGGCAGGCGGCATGTTGCACCAGATCATCGGTCTGCCGGAAATCCCCGTGAATTCCCTGCATGGCCAGGGCGTGCACGAACTGGCGTCGGGCCTCGTCGTCGAGGCGACAGCGGAAGATGGCCTCGTGGAAGCCTTCTCGGTGGCCGGCGCGCCCGGCTTCACGCTGGCCGTGCAATGGCACCCGGAGTGGCGCATCGTCCACAATCCGCACTCGATGAAGATGTTCGGCGCATTCGGCGCTGCCTGCCGGGCCTACCAGACCTCAAAACGGACACCACGATCATGACCCCCGACGCGAAATGGGCGGTCACGCCCGTCCCATAGCTTCCCTGATCCCTGCTCGACATCCACGCAGCCTGCGGGCGGCGCGTCCGCGCACGGCTGCAAACATTCAATGGACAGAGAGAACATCATGGCTATCCGCGACAATTTTTCTTACAACGACATGGACGAGTGGCTCAACGGCAAGCGAGTCACCGAAATCGAATGCCTGGTGCCCGACCTGACGGGCGTCGCGCGTGGAAAAATCCTTCCGCGCGTGAAATTCACCGAGGACCGCGGCATGCGCCTGCCGGAAATCGTGCTGGGCATGACCGTGACCGGCAATTCGCCATCCGACGACGACGCCTTCGACCGCGCGATTTCCACCACCGACCGCGACATGATCCTGAAGGCCGACCCCGGCACGATCACGATGGTGCCGTGGGCCGTCGACCCGACGGCACAGGTGATCCACGACTGCTATTTCTCCGACGGCAAGCTGGTCGATTTCGCGCCGCGCAGCGTGCTGCGCCGCGTGCTGAAGCTATACGAGAAAAAGGGGTGGAAGCCGCTCGTCGCGCCGGAACTCGAGTTTTATCTGACGGCGAAGAACATCGATCCCGACCTGCCGCTGGCCGCCCCGATCGGCCGCAGCGGACGCTCCGAGACGAGCCGTCAGGTCTACAGCATCGACGCCGTCAACGAGTTCGATCCGCTGTTCGAGGACATCTACGATTACTGCGACATGATGGGCCTCGACGTCGACACTCTGATCCACGAGATCGGCGCCGGCCAAATGGAGATCAATTTCCAGCACGGCGAACCGCTGGGCCTGGCCGACAAGGTCTTCTACTTCAAGCGCACCCTGCGTGAAGCGGCGCTGAAACACGATATGTACGCCACCTTCATGGCCAAGCCGATGGCTGGCGAGCCCGGCTCGGCGATGCACGTGCACCAGAGCGTCGTCGACGCGGAATCCGGCCTCAACATCTTCAGCAATGCCGACGGATCGCCGTCGGATCTCTTCCGCCACTACATCGGCGGCCTGCAGAAATACATGCCGTCCGCGATGGCGATCGTCGCGCCGTACGTGAACTCGTACCGCCGCATCGTGCGCCACACGGCCGCCCCGATCAACCTGCAATGGGGCGTCGACAACCGCACCGTGGGCTTCCGCGTGCCCGTGTCCGGCTCGCAGGACCGGCGCGTGGAAAACCGCGTGATCGGCGCCGATGCCAATCCATATCTCGCGCTGGCCGTCACGCTGGCCTGCGGCTACCTCGGCATCCAGGAACAGCTGGAACCGACGCAGATGGTCGAAGGCAGCGCCTACAAGATGAAGGTCGAGCTGCCGCAGGGCCTGTCGGAAGCGCTGACCCTGCTGCGCGGCGAAGACCGCCTGCGCGACATCCTCGGCGAACGCTTCATCGACGTCTATTCCGCCGTCAAGGAACTGGAGCACCAGGAATTCATGACAGTCATTAGCCCGTGGGAACGGGAGCACCTGCTTTTACACGTATGACCATGCGACGACGACAAGGAGATCATCATGACTATCGACACCATGGCATTCGAGGCAGGCCTGCGCGCGCCGGTCCGCGACGACTCTGAAACCCGCCTTGATACGGCCGCGTTGCAACAACTCGACAGCGCCCATTTCCTGCATCCGTTTACCGACCACGGGGCGCTGAGCGCAAAGGGCGCGCGCGTGATGGTGCGGGGCGAGGGCATCTACCTGTGGGATTCGGACGGCCATAAAATCATCGACGGCATGTCGGGCCTGTGGTGCGTGAACGTGGGCTATGGCCGCACGTCCATCACGCAAGCCGTCGCGCGGCAGATGGATGTCCTGCCGTTCTACAACAGCTTCTTCAACACGACGAACGTGCCGGCCGTGAAACTGGCGGACAAGCTGGCGGGCCTGGCACCGCCCGGCTTCGAGCACGTGTTCTTCACCAGTTCCGGTTCCGAGGCGAACGACACGGCGCTGCGCATGGTGTGGCGCTACTGGCAGCTGATGGGGCAGCCGGAGCGGAATATCGTCATCAGCCGGCGCAACGCCTACCACGGCAGCACGATCGCCGGCGCATCGCTGGGCGGCATGGCGGCGATGCACGCCCAGGGCGCGCTGCCGATCCCGCACATCCACCACATCGAGCAACCGCATTTCGGCGAGCATGGCCGCGGCCTGTCCGAAGCGGAATTCGGGCTGCTGGCCGCCGACTGGCTCGAACAGAAAATCCTGGAACTGGGACCGGACAAGGTGGCCGCGTTCATCGGCGAGCCCGTGCAGGGCGCGGGCGGCGTCGTCATCCCGCCGCAGACGTACTGGCCGCAAATCCAGCGCATCTGCGACAAGTACGGCATCCTGCTCATCTCGGACGAGGTCATCTGCGGCTTCGGCCGGCTCGGCACGTGGTTCGGTTGTGAGCGCATGGGCATGCGGCCGGACCTGATCCCGTTCGCGAAGGGCGTCACGTCCGGCTATGTGCCGCTGGGCGGGGTGCTGGTCGGGGAACGGGTGGCGCGCGCGCTGATCGAGCGCGGCGGCGACTTCAACCACGGTTTTACTTATTCCGGCCACCCCGTCGCCTGCGCGGCGGCGCTGGAAAACCTGCGCATCATCGAAGAGGAAAAACTGGTCGACCGGGTTGTGCGCGAGACGGGCCCGCATTTGAAAGCCGCCTTCACGCGCCTGGCGGAACACCCCCTCGTCGGGCACGCGGAGAGCATCGGCATGGCGGCCGGACTGAACCTCGTGCGGCGCAAGGCCGCGACGCTGCACGACTGCGAACCGTTCGCGCGCGACCTGGCGGTGGGGATGGTGTGCCGGCAGCATATGTTCGACAACGGCGTCATCATGCGCGCCGTGGGCGACCGGATGATCGTGGCGCCACCGCTCGTGATGACCTGTGCGCAGATCGATGAGACGGTGGAGCGGATAGGTTTTTGTTTAGACCGGACGTTGGCGGATATCGCTAATCGCGGGTGGCTGGACTGACTGCGGTCGCTCAACTTGGGTTCCCGCCTGCGCGGGAACGACGGTTTTGGGGCTAACTTGCGTTATCACCGCACGTCGTCCCGCGAAGGCGGGGACCCAATTCTCATTACACGCTCAACGCCGTCTTGTGCGGCTCATGCCGGTTCTTGAGCACCTGCGGCGCCAGCGACCCGATGAACATGCCGGCAAACGCCGCCAGCAGGCCCGCCAGCTGGCCCGGGAAGACCTCGCCCAGTGGCGAGATCTGCGGGAAGAACACGATCCACGTGGCGATGCCGGCAACCAGCGACAGGATCGCGCCCTGCGTCGTCGCGCGCTTCCAGTACAGGCCCATGACGAGTGGCACGAAGGCGCCGACGAGCGTCACCTGGTAGGCCGAGGACACGAGGTCGTAGATCGGCGTGCCCTTCATCGCGATGGCGTAGGCCAGCACGAGCGAGGCGAACACGACGATCGTGACGCGCATCGCGAGCAGTTGCTGGCGGTCGCTCATGCCCGGGCGCAGGTTTTTCAGGATGTTTTCCGTAAAGCTGGTCGACGGCGCCAACAGCGTCGCGGACGACGTGCTCTTGATCGCCGACAGCAGCGCGCCGAAGAACAGGATTTGCATGATCAGCGGCATCTTCGTCATCACGAACGTGGGAAGCACGCGCTGGTAATCGCTCTTGGCCATTTCCATCGCCTCATCGCCCATCACGATGACCGCGCACGCGACGACGAACATCGGCACGAACGCGAAGATGATGTAGCTGGCGCCGCCGATCACGGCGCCGGCGCGGGCGGTCGGGGCGTTCTTGGCCGACATCACGCGCTGGTACACGTCCTGCTGCGGGATCGAGCCCAGCATCATCGTCACGGCCGAGCCGACGAAGAAGGCGATGTCGGTGAACTTCGCTTCCGGCAGGAAATGCCACAGGTTCGCGTTGTGGGCCATGTCGAGGACGGCGCCGGTGCCGCCGGCCAGTTTCGCCGAGAACATGGCGATGATGGACAGGCCGATCACCAGCACGATCATCTGGATGAAGTCGGTGATCGCGACGGCCAGGAAACCGCCGATGACGACGTAGATCAGCACGGCGAGCGTGCCGACGATCATGCCGGCCGTCTCCGACATCGCGCCGTTCGTCAGCACGGAGAACACGAGGCCCAGCGCGGTGATCTGCGCCGCGACCCAGCCGAGGTACGACAGGATAATGGCGGCCGAGCAAAAGACTTCGATGCCCTTGCCGTAGCGGGCGCGATAGTAGTCGCCGATCGTCAGCAGGTTCAGTTTATAGAGGCGGGCGGCGAAGAACAGGCCAACGAGGATCAGGCAGGTGCCGGCGCCGAACGGGTCTTCCACCAGCGCGCCCAGGCCGCCCTGCACGAATTTCGCCGGGATGCCCATCACGGTCTCGGCGCCGAACCAGGTGGCGAACGTCGTCGTGATCACCATGATCAGCGGCAGGCTGCGGCCGGCGACGGCGAAGTCGGACGTGTTCTTGATCCGCGTGCCGGCCCAGACGCCCAGGCCGAGCGTGCCGAGCAGGTAGAGCACAACGGACGTAATCAGAATAGTGTTCATTAAATGCTCCGCGGCAGGCGATTAACTGAAATTACGGCGGGGAAAAATTCGCGATTATAGCGGCAGAAATCGGCATTTGGATCGATTTTGTTTGCTAGTATCGGCCAGACAACAAGTTGTAATCCGCACGGAGACATTATGACCACGCCAAGCTGGCATGAACGTTCCAAAACGGTGCGCATCGACGGCCGCGCCGTCGTCAAGGGGCGGCGCGTCGACGCCGCATCCGGCGCCCGCTTCGACAACATCTCTCCCATCGATGGCCGCACCCTGGGCGAGGTGGCCCGCTGCGACGCGGCCGACGTGGACGCGGCGGTCGCCAGCGCCCGCGCCGCCTTCGAGGATGGCCGCTGGGCCGGCAAGGCCCCGGCCGAGCGCAAGCGCACCCTGATCCGCTTCGCCGACCTGATGCTCGCGCACGAGGACGAGCTGGCGCTGCTGGAAACCCTCGACATGGGCAAGCCCATCCGCTACAGCAGGAGCGTGGACGTGCGGCTGGCCCAGAACTGCATCCGCTGGTACGGCGAGGCCATCGACAAGCTCTACGACGAGGTCGCGCCGACCGCGCACGACAGCCTCGCGCTGATCACGCGCGAACCGGTCGGCGTCGTCGCCGCCATCATCCCGTGGAATTATCCGATGCTGATGGCCGCGTGGAAGATCGGCCCGGCACTCGCCGCCGGCAACAGCGTCGTGCTGAAGCCGTCGGAAAAGGCGCCGCTGTCGTCGCTGCGGCTGGCCGAGCTGGCGCTGGAGGCCGGCGTGCCGGAAGGCGTGTTCAACGTGCTGCCCGGCTACGGAGATGAAGCGGGCAGGGCGCTCGCGCTGCACATGGACGTCGATTGCATCGGTTTTACCGGTTCCACACGTGTCGGAAAGCAGATCCTGCAGATGGCGGGGCAGTCGAACCTGAAGCGCGCGTGGACGGAACTGGGCGGCAAGTCGGCGAACATCGTGTGCGCGGACTGTCCCGACCTCGATGCGGCCGTGGCGGGCGCCATCGGGTCCATCTATTTCAACCAGGGAGAAAGCTGCAACGCGCCGTCGCGGCTGTTCGTCGAAGAGTCGATCCGCGACGCCTTCCTCGACAAGGCCCTCGCCTTGATCCCGCAGTACGCGCCGGGCGACCCGCTCGACGAGTCCACGGTGATGGGCGCCATCGTCGATGCGGTCCAGATGAAGACGGTGCTGGGCTTCATCGAGGACGGCAAGGCGGCCGGCGCGCGCCTGCTCGCGGGCGGCAACGCGGCGCGCGCGGAGACGGGCGGCCTGTACATCGAGCCCACGCTGTTCGACGGCGTCGACGCGACGATGCGCATCGCGCGCGACGAAATCTTCGGCCCCGTGCTGTCCGTGCTGTCGTTCACGGACCTCGACGAGGCCGTGCGCCAGGCGAATGCGACGCCGTACGGCCTGGCGGCCGCCGTGTGGACGTCCGACATGAGCCGCGCGATCCGCACGTCACGCAAGCTGCGCGCGGGCACCGTGCACGTCAACCAGTACGACAACGACGACATCACGGTGCCGTTCGGCGGCTATAAGCAGTCGGGGAACGGCAGGGACAAGTCGCTGCATGCGTTCGACAAGTACACGGAGCTGAAGACGACGTGGATTCAGATTTAGCCAGTACACCCAAGACCGTCGCCCCAGCGAAGGCAGGGGCCCGAGTTCTTTGCGCGTCCACGCACGCAAGATTGGGTCCCCGCCTTCGCGGGGACGACGGCGTTTTTAGAAGTTGTGCCGCACCCCCAGCACCGCGCCCTTCAGCGTCGCCCCCGGACTCGCCCCGATCCCGTTGATCGCGAAGTCGGTGACACCCCGCGCATCGTTGCGCAGCCGCGTCACGTACGCATACACGCTGCTGCGCTTCGACAGCGTGTAGTCGTAGCCGAGCGTGGCGTGCGTGGC
>JBJMVU010000161.1:0-32391 GCA_045810485.1 Massilia sp.
GCCGAGGTCTTCGAAGCTCACGGCCAGCGCGAGGAATTCGCCCAGCGAGTCCCAGCGCAGGTGGTTTTCCTCGGTCAGCTGCTGCACGTGCTTCGGCGCCGAACCGCCGGCGCCCGTTTCGTACATGCCGCCGCCGGCCATCAGCGGCACGATCGACAGCATCTTGGCGCTGGTGCCCAGCTCCATGATCGGGAACAGATCCGTCAGGTAGTCGCGCAGGATGTTGCCGGTGACCGAGATGGTGTCCAGGCCGCGGATCAGGCGTTCCAGGGTGTAGCGCATGGCGCGCACTTGCGACATGATCTGGATGTCCAGGCCGGTGGTGTCGTGATCCTTCAGGTAGGTCTTGACCTTCTTGATCAGTTCATTCTCGTGCGGACGGTACGGATCCAGCCAGAACACGGCCGGCATGCCGGAGTTGCGCGCGCGGGTGACGGCCAGCTTGACCCAGTCGCGGATCGGGGCGTCCTTCACCTGGCACATGCGCCAGATGTCGCCCTTCTCGACGTTCTGCGACAGCAGCACTTCGCCCGTCGCCAGGTCGGTGATGTTGGCGACGCCGTCTTCCTGCACTTCGAAGGTCTTGTCGTGCGAGCCGTATTCCTCGGCCTGCTGGGCCATCAGGCCGACGTTCGGGACGGTGCCCATCGTGCGCGGGTCGAAGGCGCCATGCCATTTGCAGAAGTTGATGATCTCCTGGTAGATGCGGGCGAACGTCGATTCCGGGATCACGGCCTTGACTTCCTTCAGGCGGCCGTCGGCGCCATACATCTTGCCGCCGGCGCGGATCATGGCCGGCATCGATGCGTCGACGATCACGTCGTTCGGCGAGTGGAAGTTGGTGATGCCCTTGGCCGAGTCGACCATCGCCAGCGCCGGGCGGTGTTCCTGGCAGGCATGGATGTCGCGGATGATTTCTTCGCGCTGCGAATCCGGCAGCTTGGCGATCTTGTTGTACAGGTCGGCCATGCCGTTGTTGACGTTCACGCCCAGGCTGTTCAGCAGCTCGCCGTGCTTCTCGAAGGCTTCCTTGTAGAAGGTGCGGACCGCGTGGCCGAACACGATCGGGTGCGAGACCTTCATCATCGTCGCCTTCACGTGCAGCGAGAACATCACGCCCGTCTTGTGCGCGTCTTCGATCTGCTGTTCGTAGAACTCGAGCAGGGCCTTGCGGCTCATGAACATCGAGTCGATGATCTCGCCGTCCAGCAGGGAGACCTTCGGTTTCAGCACGATGGTCTCGCCGCCCTTGGTGATCAGTTCCATCTTGACGTCGCGCGCGCCGGCGAGCGTCATCGACTTTTCGCCGTGGTAGAAGTCGCCGTGCGTCATGTGCGACACGTGCGTGCGCGATGCCTGCGACCATTCGCCCATCGAGTGCGGGTTCTTGCGGGCGTATTCCTTGACGGCCTTCGGCGCGCGGCGGTCCGAGTTACCTTCGCGCAGGACCGGGTTCACGGACGAGCCGATGCACTTGCCGTAGCGGGCCTTGATCTCTTTTTCTTCGTCCGTCTTCGGATCGGCCGGGTAGTCCGGCAGGTTGTAGCCCTTGCCCTGCAGTTCCTTGATGGCCGCCTGCAGCTGGCCCACCGACGCCGAGATGTTCGGCAGCTTGATGATGTTGGCGTCCGGCTGCAGCGTCTTCTTGCCGAGTTCCGACAGCGTGTCCGGCACGCGCTGGTCCGCCGACAGGCGGTCGGCGAAGACGGCGAGGATACGCGCCGCGACGGAGATGTCGCTCTCTTCGATGCGGATGCCGGCAGGTTTGGCAAACGCCTCGACGACAGGCAGGAAGGCGTGGGTGGCCAGCAGGGGCGCCTCGTCGGTTAGGGTGTAGATGATGGTCTGATCACTGCTCATACGCTGGTTCCTCGATGTGCGGGAGGGTTTGGAATACTATTTCTAAAATGTCATCTGCGGTCCGGGCCACGGGTAGCAGCGTGGTGAACGGATCGGGGGATCATACTCCGCCAAACATCGATCCGGCAGCCGCGGCGTCGCATCTTGCCGTGCGACCAAGTCTTATATAAGACATAGGACAGCCGCTATTATGCACGACCTTTTCGTAAAGGCGAAGCAGATCGTGAAAGGACTTTTCACAATGTGGGATTCACATCTGGCGGAACAGGTCGGCGTAGTTGCGGCTGACGACGAGCTGCTCGTCGCGCCCCTTGAGTTTCACCAGCAGGCGGCCGCGGAAGTCCGTGCGGGTGCCCGCCACATGGCGCGCCGCGACGATCACGCCGCGGTGGATCTGCCAGAACTGTTGCGGGTCGAGCTGGTCGCGCAGCTGGCGCATCGGCGTGCGGATCAGGTGCTCGCCATCGGCCACGAACACGCTCGTGTACTTGTCGTTGCTCTGGAAGTAGATCACCTCGTCGATGGCGATCAGCCGCGTTTCCTGGCCTTGCGCGGCGCGGATCCACTGCAGCGGCGCGGCCGGCGCGGGTGCGGCTGCCGGCGCGGCGGGCGCCACGCCGAGCTGGCGCAGCAGGCCGGCCAGCATGTCGGCGGACGGCGCCGCCGCCGCGTCCTTCGCCGGCGCCGCCAGCGCTTCCTTCAGGCGCAAGGCCGTCCGCTGCAGCCGCTCCAGGCGGATGGGTTTGAGCAGGTAGTCGAACGCGGCGTGCTCGAACGCCTGCAATGCGTACGCCTCGTGGGCAGTCGTGAACACCACGCGCGGCGCGTGCTTCTCGTCGACCAGGCGGGCGGCGAGATCGAGGCCGTTCAGGCCGGGCATCTGGATGTCGAGGAAGACGACGTCGGGCGCCAGTTCGTCGATGAGGCGCAGCGCTTCGATGCCGTTGCCGGCGCGTCCGACGATGCACAGGTCCGGCCAGGCGACCGCCAGCTGTTCTTCGAGGTAGGCCAGCAAATGCGGTTCGTCGTCGGCAAGCAGGGCGCGGATGGGGTCGATGATGGCACCTCGGTAGGACTTTATACGGGAAGGATCAGACGCGAGGTGACGCCTCCGTCTTGATTTTCGAGCAATTGTACTTGAGCAAGGTTTCCATGTAACGTGCGCAGCCGCTCGCGCAAATTCGACATCCCGACGCCGCCGCCCGGCCGCGGCGCTGCCGGCATGAGGCCGACGCCGTCGTCAGCGACTTCCACGCACAGGCCGGCATCGACCCGGCGCGCCCGCACGACGATGGTGCCGCCATCCACTTTCGGCTCGATGCCGTGCATGACGGCGTTTTCCACGAGCGGCTGGATCAGCATGGGGGCGATGGCGGCGTCGCGGCAGGCATCGTCCACGTCGATGCGGTAGCGCAGGCGCGCACCCAGGCGCACCGTCAGCAGATCCAGGTAAGCGCGCGCGAGGTCGATCTCGGCGCCGAGCGTGGCGTGGTCCGCGCGGCTGGCCGACAGGCTCGCGCGCAGGAAATCGATCAGGCGCTCGAGCATGTGGCGGGCCCGCGCCGGGTCGTGGCCGATCAGGCTCACGACGTTGGCCAGCGTGTTGTACAGGAAGTGCGGTTCGATCTGGGCCTGCAGGGTGCGCAGCTTCGCTTCCGCGAGCAGGCGCGCCGCCTCGGCGATCTGCTCCTGCTGGCGCGCGGCCTCGACCGCGCGCGCGACGCGGCGCTCGCCGGCCGTCAGCACGGCCGCCATCAGCAGCGCGACGACGATGGCGCCCGGCAGGTAGCGCGCCACCAGGCCCGTGTGCAGCAGCGCGTCGAAGGTGCTGCGGCCACCGAGCAGCGCATCCGTGACGGCCATGCCGAGCAGGGCGCAGCACGCCGTCAGCAGGATCCGGGCGGCCCGCATCGCCGTGCTGTTCCGTCCCGGCGCCATGCCGCGCAGCAGGCGCACCATGCCGTGGATGAGGAAGCCGATGATGTTCGACGCCAGCAGCATTTCCACGAGCAGCGTGCCGAGCGGGGCGCGGCTGCCGAACAGCAGCGCCGCGCCCGCCAGCGTCACGCCGATGATGCAGTTCCACACGAACGTGTAGACGAGGTTGCGCAGCGGGGAAGGGCGCCAGCGCCGGAAGGGCGCGAACGTTTCCAGCGGGTGCATCGAGGGTGTGGCGGGTGTCGGCATGATGTCCTTGTTTCAAGCAGCCAGGAAGTTACCATGGAAACAATGTGGCGTGCGATAGGGCAGCCTTGCCAGCGCCAGCGGACCCGCGTGCACGCGCGCGGCGTCGAACACGGTCAGGACGGTCGTGGCCGTGCCGGTGTCCTGCGCGACGCCCACGAGCCAGCCATCCGTTTCGCCGCGTGCGCCCGGTCGCGGCACGAGCACGTGTTCCTCGGTGCGCCAGCCGGCGCCGAAGCGCCAGCTGTCCGCGCGGCCGCGCTCGACGTCGACGACGTTCACCGTGTCCAGGGTCAGCGCCGTGTTCCGCGCGTCGCTGGACAGCATGGCGAGGCGGCCGTGGCGCCGGCCGACGACCCGCGGCATCACGCGGGGAAATTCGGCGCCGTCGAGCAGGCGCGTGGTCGCGACTTTGCCGCTGGCGTGATCCAGGCTGACGCGCATGGCGGCGTGAAGAGCGGGCCGGTTCGGCTCGCGCTCGCCTTCCATCACGCGGCCCGTCGCCTTTAAAAAGTCGCCGTCGTGCAGCACGAGGTCGACGTGCGTGACGTTGCCGCCGGCCTCGTCCCACGCATTCCCGAAATGGAACACCATGCGCGGCGGCAGTTCGTAGACGCGGCGCACCGTGAGCGTGTCCTTGGCGACCACGATGATGCGGGCGCCCCGGCGCTGGCCCGCCCACACGTGGCGCTCTGCCAGGCTCGCGTTGGCGTCGGCCGCGATGTCGTACGGCGGCACGACGAACACCAGGTGGCGCGCGCTGACGGCGAAATCGTGCTGCAGCGCGAGCTGCGGGACATCGATCACGCCCGCCTGCAGCACCTGGCCGTGCGCGCCGATGCGGTACAGGGCGAGCTTGTCGCCGCCGGGCAGGGCGCCGAAGTTCCACAGCGTGCCGTCCGGTTCGATCTTCGGATGCGCCGAAAACGGCATCGCGGCAAGGTCGGCGCGCCACGCGTGGATGCCGACGGTGGCGAGCGTCGCGGGATCGATCTCGGTCGCCGAGCCGCCTTCCCACAGCGCGTACAGGCGGTCGTTGAACGGCAGCAGGTTCGTGTTCGCGGTGTTCAGGCTGTCGTTGTCGCGGAAGCCGCGCCGCGACACGTTCGTGCCGAAGGCGGGATACAGGAACTGGCCGGCGGCGGATTCGTCGAGGAACTTGCGGGTCTCGACGAAGCGGCCCTGGTGCGTCACCTTGCCGCCGTCGATGCGCCAGGCCTGGGCGAAGCCGTCGCCGTCGAACCAGTGCTGGTAACGCTCGCCGCCCAGTTCAAAGCGGCCGGGGCCGTTGCGGAAGAAGGCGCCTTGCAGCGCCGCCGGGATCCGGCCTTCGACGACGGCCTCGCCCTGCTGGTTGCCTTCCAGGTTCGCGTACACCGTCAATTCCGGGTCGCGCGCCAGGGCGGCGTGGAAGTGCTGGTACGTCGTGCGGGCGTCGGCGCGGGCGCTGCCGGACAGGCCGAGCGCGGCGAGGCCGAGGCCCGCTTTCAGGAAGTCGCGGCGGTGCATGGCGGCTCCTCAGCGCAGCGTGACTGCCGTGTCCAGACCGGCGGCCGGCACGGCCAGCCTGACGGCGGCGAAGTCCGGCGGGCCCATGCGGCCCTGGGCGTTGTTGCTGAAGGCGATCGGCTCGGTGGGAATGCCCAGCAGGTTCTTGTCCATGCGGCCGTTCTGGTTGGCGTCGTGGTAGATCGAGAACCCGTAGTCGCCCGGTGCGACGTCGTGGAAGACGAGGGTCGTGCCGGCCGTGTCGGCAGGGGCCTTCGTCACGCGGACCGGGTGTTTGAGGAAGGCGTCGGCATTGTCGTACAGGGCGACCATGACCTGGCCCGTGGCCGATTTGACGTTGTCGACGTGGATGACGAGGTCGGCGGCGTGGGCGAGCGGGGCGGCGAGGGCGAGGGTCAGGACGGCGGTGCGGATCATGGCGGGCTCCATCGGTGTCGTTGTGATGGAGGCAATGTATCCGGGAGCGTTATCGCGCAGGGCGCGATGCGACGAAATGCAGTGGAGCGGCGTGAAACGCGGTGGAAGAGCGTGAATTGTAGGGTGGGCATTTGAGGCCACCGGCCTCAAATGCCCACCCTGCGGCTGTGTCAACTATAAGCGGTCCAGGCCTGCGGGATCTCGATGCTGCCGCTCTGTGCGGCATCCGCATACGCGCGCATCTCGGCGACGACGGCCTCGAGCTGTTCATTGCTCGGGTTGGCCAGGAAGCCCTTCATGCGCTCGTGCAGCGCGGCCTGCTGGTCGCGCCATTCATAACGGGACGACTTGCTCATGCACCCTCCTTGCGGCGAACTGCCGTCTTAGTATTTGTGTTATTCATGACATCCTCCTTCAAAGACCACAGGCTATGCTGTTCCCACCGATCGGGTCGGTGCGATGACGCACATTGTCTTTGCCAAAAGGAACTAAGTTCTTGGCGGCAGGATGCTGTAATAAAACAATTCGAGCCGGCCTTCCAGGTCGCACTTGGCCCTTTCCGGGTCGACGGTGCGGTGCGGACGCATGAGGTTCATGGCCAGTTCGCCCGTGATGGTGCTCATCAGGTGGCAGGGCAGCAGGTCGAATGGCAGGTCGGGGCGCATCTGGGCGCGGATGTCCGGGTGGGCAAAAAAGCGCGCCAGCATCTCGCGCGTCATGCGCGGGCCGCTGTTCCAGAACGCCTCGGCCAGTTCCGGGTTCGTCGGCGCCTCGGCCAGCACGATGCGCTGCAGGTCCATCGCTTCCTGCGACGTGACCAGCGCGTACATCTGGTGCGCGAAGTCGTCCACGATCTCGCGCAGCGGGCGGGTGTCCGTCTCCATCGGCTGGCTGCGGAAGAAGCGGTGGCGCTTGGCGGCCAGCACGGCGGCCAGCAGGCCTTCCTTGCCGCCGAATTTCACATAGATCGTACGCACCGCGACGTGCGCCGCGCGGGCGATCGATTCCAGGCTCGTCTTCGTATAACCGTTCTTGAGGAACAGGGTGCCGGCGGTATGCAGCAACTCCTGCGTGCGCGCCTCGACGTCGGCGGCCTTGGGCCGGCCCGCGCCCTTGCCGGGGCATTCGGGTGCGTCATGCATATGTTTGTTCATGGACTCCATGCTAGTGGAATCTCAAATGAAATGCAACCGTTTCATTTCTTGACTTTGCCAAAAACTTGTCCAATAATGCGATTGACCAATTTCATTTTTTTCGGAGTTTCACATGCCTGATACGCAAACCACGGCCGACCACAAGCCGGCCGCCGCCGTCCCACCGGCCAATGCCGCCAAAGGGCCTCCGAAGCGCGTGCTGATCGTGGTGGGCCTGATCGCCGCCGTCGCGCTGGCCGCCGGCGGCCGCATGTGGTACCGCAGCCATAACTTCGTCGAGACAGAGAATGCCTACGTCACGGGCCACGTGCACCCGGTGTCGTCGCGCATCCCGGGCGTCGTCACGAAGGTGCTGTTCGACGATAACCAGATCATCAAGGCCGGCGACGTGCTGGCCGAGCTGGATCCGGCCGACCAGGGCGTCAAGGTCGAGCAGATCCAGGCCCAGATCGCCAGCGTGCAGCAGCAGGTCGTGCAGGCCGACGCCGCCATCGAGCAGGCGAAGGCCCAGGCTTCGGCCGCCCAGGCGCAGGTGGTGCAGGCCCAGGCCAGCCTCGTGCGCGCCAGACAGGACGCCGAGCGCTACGGCCAGCTGTACAACAGCACGATGAAGGCCGTCTCGAAGGCCGAAGTCGATGCCGCCACGGCGGCGCGCGCCGGCGCCACGGCCGACGTCACGGCCCGCCGCGACAACGCCAGCGCCGCGAAGGCCCAGATCGCCGCCGCCACGTCGGCGCGCGAGGTGCTCAAGGCGCAGGTGAAGGTATTGCAGGCGCAGTTGAAGGACGCCCAGCAGCAGCTCGGCTACAACCGCATCGTGTCGCCGGTCTCCGGCCGCATCGGCAAGCGCAGTGTGGAAGTCGGCGCGCGCGTGCAGCCGGGCCAGCAACTGGCCGCCATCGTGCAGGACGACGTGTGGGTCGTCGCCAACTTCAAGGAAACCCAGCTGCCGGGCATCGTGCCGGGCCAGCAGGTCAGCATCGCAGTGGACGCGCTGCCGAAGCACGAACTGGTCGGCCGCGTGGACAGCTTCGCGCCGGCGTCGGGCAACCAGTTCGCGCTGCTGCCGGCCGATAACGCGACCGGCAACTTCACCAAGATCGTCCAGCGCGTGCCCGTGAAGATCACGTTCGCGCCGGAAGACCTCAAGAAGTACGCGGGCCGCCTCGTGCCGGGCATGTCGACGGTTGTCGAGATCGACATGCGCCAGAAGACTGCCGCCAAATAATCCAAAGGAACCGTGATGTCCACGACGATCACCAAACCGATGGCGCACAATGCGCCGCCGGGGGCGCCGGCGAACGGTGAGCGCATCGACGCGCGCACCTGGATCGCGGTGCTGGCCGGCATGCTCGGCGCCTTCATGGCGGTGCTCGACATCCAGATCACCAACTCCTCGCTGCGCGACATCCTCGGCAGCCTGTCGGCCACGCAGGAAGAGGGCTCGTGGATCTCGACCGCGTACCTGTGCGCCGAGATCGTGGTGATCCCGATGACGGCGCTGTTCGTGCGCGCCCTCGGCCAGCGCCGCTACCTGATGCTCACGACGGCCCTGTTCCTCGCGTTCTCCACGCTGTGCGGCGCGGCCTGGAGCCTGTCCAGCATGATCGTGTTCCGCATGATGCAGGGCTTTACCGGCGGCGCGCTGATCCCGATGGCGATGACCCTCGTGATGACGCGCCTGCCCCCGGCCAAGCGCGCCGTCGGCATGGCGATGTTCGGCCTGACCGCGACGCTGGCGCCCGCGATGGGCCCGACGCTGGGCGGCTACCTGACGGAGTTGTACGGCTGGCCGTCGATCTTCTACATCAACTGGGTGCCGGGCGTGCTGCTCATCGCCGGCATGTACTGGGGCATCGACCGCGAACCGATGGACCTGAAGGCGCTGGTCAAGGCGGACTGGCTCGGCATCGCATTCATGGCGACGGGACTCGCGAGCCTGACGATCTTCCTGGAAGAGGGCAATTCAAAGGACTGGTTCGAGTCGGGCTTCATCATCACGTTCGCCTCGCTGGCGCTGATCGGGATCCTCGGCTGGGTCGTGATCGGTTTTTCGCGGCCGGAACCGTTCGTCAACCTGCGCCTGTACGGCCAGCGCAACTTCCTCGTCGCGACGGTGCTGTCGGCCGTCATCGGCATGGGCCTGTACGGCTCGTCGTTCCTGCTGCCGCTGTTCCTTGGCCAGATCGCGGGTTATTCGCCGATGCAGATCGGTGAGGTGATCGCGTGGGTCGGCCTGCCGCAGCTGTTCGTGATGCCGTTCGTGGCGCGCCTGTCGCAGAAGATCGACAACCGCATCCTGTGCTCGTTCGGCCTCGGGCTGTTCGGCATCTCGTGCCTGATGAACGCGTACATGGACGCCAGCACGGGCTACGACCAGCTGATGCTGTCGCAGATCATCCGCGCGCTGGGCCAGCCGTTCGTGATGCTGACCCTGTCGAACTTCGCCATGGCCGGCATCCAGCCGAAGGACATGACGTCCGCGTCGAGCCTGTTCAACATGACCCGCAACCTGGGCGGCTCGGTGGGCATCGCCCTGCTGGCGACGGCGCTCACGAACCGCGAGCATTTCCACTCGGAGCGCCTGGGCGAATCGATCTCGCTTGTCTCCGCCGCCACGCAGGCCCGCCTCGATTCGCTGACCGCGTCGTTCCTCGCCAAGGGCTTCGACCCGGCGACGGCGGCCCAGCAGGCCATCGGCGTGATCGACCGCATCGTGCGGCGCGAGTCGTTCGTGATGGCCTACAACGATGGCTTCTTCCTCGTCGGCGTGATCCTGCTCGTGGCGATCATCCCGCTGTGGTTCTCGGACAAGCTCAAGTCGCCCAGCGGCGGCGGTGGCGGTGGCCATTGAGCCGCGCATTCAAGGATAAAAGAATGAAAACTGTGTATATCAAATCTGCCGTCGCGCTGGCCGTGGCCGCACTGCTGTCCGCCTGCGGCACCGTCGGCAAGGACTTCGTCGCGCCGCAGGGCGTCGACACCCCGGCTTTCCGCCACGCGGCGGCCGAGCCCTCGGACCAGGCTGCGCGCCTGCCGGCCGCCTGGTGGACCGTGTTCGACGATGCGACCCTGAGCCAGCTGGAACAACGCGCCCTGCGCGACAACCCGACCGTGCGCGCCGCCGCGCAGCGCCTCGTGCAGGCGCAGGCGCAGCTGGGCGTGACGCGCGCCAGCCAGTTGCCGACGGTCGGCGTGTCGGCCGGCGTCTCGAATTCGCGCACCTCGGCGGAAACGCCGATGGGCGTGACGTTCGGCGGCCGGTCGATCAAGGGCAACGAGTTTTCCGTCGGCGCCAGTTTCTCGTACGAGCTCGATCTGTGGGGCCGCGTGCGCCGCGCCGTGGAAGCGGCCGACGCCCAGGCGCTGGCGGCCCAGGACGACCGCGACGGCGTCATGCTGATGCTGTCCGGCCAGGTCGCGACCACGTACTGGCAGCTGCGCGGCCTCGATGCCGATATTGCCATCCTGAACGATGCGCTGGCCACGCGCCGCGAATCGCAGCAGCTGATCGAGGCGCGCTTCAACGCGGGCCTGTCGAACGAGCTCGATGTCTCGCGCACCCGCATCGAGCGCGCCAACGCCGAAGCCGACATCCAGGAAGCCCAGCGCCAGCGCAACACGCTGGAACATGCGCTGGCCGTGCTGGTGGGCGCGTCGCCGAGCCAGCCTGTCGTGGCCCCGGCCGCCGCCACCGCGTTGCCGCAGCCGCCCGCGATCCCGGTCGGCCTGCCGGCGAGCCTGCTGGGCCAGCGTCCGGATCTCGCCGCGAGCGTCGCCACCTTGAAGGCGTTCAATGCGCAGGTGGGCGTCGCCGAGGGCGCGTTCTATCCGAGCCTGTCGCTGACCGGTAACTTCGGCTATGCGTCGGAAACCCTGAGCAACCTGGCCAAGGGCAGCGCGCGCCAGTTCTCCTTCGGGCCGCTGGCGCTGTCGCTGCCCCTGTTCGAGGGCGGCCGCATTGAGGCCAACGTCAAGCTGGCGAAGGCGCGCTATGACGAAGCCGTCGCGAACCACGAAGGCCGCCTGCTGACGGCGCTGCGCGAAGTGGAAGATGCGCTGTCGGACGTGCAGCAGCGCCAGAAGCAGGGCGACGTGCAGGCGCAGGCGCAGCAGGCCGCCACGCGCGCCGTGCAGGTGGCGCAGGCGCGCTACGACCGCGGCGTGTCGACGTACCTGGACGTCACCGACGCCCAGCGTTCCGCCCTGGCCGCCGACCGCGCCGCCGCGCAGATCCGCACGCAGCGCTTGCTGGCGGCGGTGTCGGTGGCGCGGGCGCTGGGTGGCGGGTGGCAGCAGGGGAAGGCGGAAGCGACGGTCGCGGCGCGCTGAAAACTTGGGCCCCCGCCTGCGCGGGGGCGACGGTTCATGCGCTAACGAGTTCGTTGCGATTGCAGGTAGCGCAAGCACGTCGTCCCTGCGCAGGCAGGGGGCGCTGAAAACTTGGGCCGCCGCCTGCGCGGGGGCGACGGTTCATGCGCTAACGAGTGCGTTGCGATTGCAGGTAGCGCAAGCACGTCGTCCCTGCGCAGGCAGGGGCGCTGAAAACTTGGGCCGCCGCCTGCGCGGGGGCGACGGTTCATGCGCTAACGAGTGCGTTGCGATTGCAGGTAGCGCAAGCACGTCGTCCCTGCGCAGGCAGGGACCCCATTTCTCTTGCATGACCCCTGAAGAGGACTACAATCGTAAGATTGCCAACCTCACAAGGGACCCCGATGAAGCACCTCCTCGCCCCCCTGGCCGTGGCCGCAGCAACCCTGTGCGCCACTGTCCACGCCGCCCCCGCCACCGCGCCGCAACTGCAGACGATGGCCAGGCGCTTCGCCCCCGTCGACCTGACGGCCGATACCGCCAGACTGTCCGCCGGCGACCGCGTCGCCATCGCCAAGCTGATCGAAGCGGCGAAGATCGTCGACACCCTGCAGCTGCGCCAGCGCTGGTCCGGCAACGAGGCGCTGTGGGCCGCGCTGCACAAGGACACGACGCCGCTGGGCAAGGCACGCCGCGATTACTTCTGGCTGAACAAGGGACCGTGGTCGATCATCGACGGCAACCAGTCCTTCATGCCCGCGGAGTACGCCGGCATCAAGATCCCGTCCGAGAAACCGGCCGGCGCGAATTTTTATCCGGAAGGGACCAGCAAGCAGGACCTCGAGACGTGGATGAACGGGCTGCCGCCCGCCGACAAGGAACAGGCGCAGTGGTTCTTCACCGTGATCCGCAAGGACAAGGCGGGGAAATTCACCATCGTGAAGTATTCGGACGAGTACCGCAACGAGCTGCAAAAGCTGTCGAAACTGCTGAAGGACGCGGCCAGCGCGACCGATAACGCATCGCTGAAAAAATTCCTGAACCTGCGCGCCGACGCCTTCCTGTCGAACGACTACCTCGCGTCCGACTTCGCGTGGATGGACCTGGATTCTCCGGTCGACGTCACCATCGGCCCGTACGAGACGTACAACGACGAACTGTTCGGCTACAAGGCCGCGTTCGAAGCGTATGTGAATGTGCGCGACCAGAAGGAAACGGAAAAGCTGAACTTCTTCGGCAAGCACATGCAGGAGCTGGAAAACAACCTGCCGCTCGATGCGAAATATCGTAATCCGAAGGTCGGGGCGATCGCGCCGATGGTCGTCGTGAACCAGGTCTACGGCGCCGGCGACGGCAATATGGGCGTGCAGACGGCCGCCTACAACCTGCCGAACGACGAGCGCATCATCCGCCAGCGCGGTTCCAAGCGCGTGATGCTGAAGAACGTCCAGGAAGCCAAGTTCGAGGCGACGCTCACGCCGATCTCGAAGCTCGTGCTGCGTCCGGCCGACCAGAAGGACCTCGATTTCGACTCGTTCTTCACGCACATCCTGGCGCACGAGATCATGCACGGCCTGGGCCCGCACGCGACGACGCAGAACGGCCAGCCGTCCACGCCGCGCCAGGACCTGAAAGACGCCTACTCGACCATCGAGGAAGCGAAGGCCGACGTCACGGGCCTGTGGGCGCTGACATATATGATGGACAAGGGCCAGCTGAAGGAGTCGCTGGGGCAGGGCGCGGCGGCCGAGCGCAAGCTGTACAACACGTACCTCGCGTCGGCGTTCCGCACCCTGCACTTCGGCCTGACCGATTCGCACGCGCGCGGCATGGCCATCCAGATGAACTACCTGCTCGACAAGGGCGGCTTCGTGTCGCATGGCGACGGCACGTTCTCCGTCGACTTCGCCAAGATCAAGGGCGCCGTGGCGGACCTGGACCGCGAGTTCCTGACGATCGAAGCCACCGGCGATTACGCCCGCGCGCAGGATCTGATGAAGCGCTACGTCGTCATCCGCCCGGACGTGCAGAAGGCGCTGGACAAGATGAAGGCGGTGCCGAACGATATCCGGCCGGGGTTCGTGACGGCGGGGAAGCTGGCGCCGCAGCACTGAGCGTTTCATCGTCTTAGTTAGCTCATGATTCGTCATCCCCGCGCAGGCGGGGATCCAGGCACTGTGTGCGGCGTCGAGGAAATCGGGTTCCCGACTGCGCGGGAACGACGGAGCCAAGTGTGCGGCGTTTTCAGTTGCAATGAATATTTTCGATAGTAAAACCCTGTAAAAAGGCGGGTCTTCGACCTGCCCCAGCATCAAATTTGGCATTTGTGTGCTATATTTGGAATCGTTTCCTGTTGGAAATATCTATTCCGATCCCATCAAACGAGCACACAATGACAACCACTGGACTCACGATCGGCAAACGGCTGGCTTTCGGTTTCGGCAGCGTCCTCGCCCTGATGGCGGTGCTGGCCGGCCTCGCGATCCACCGCGTCGGCCAGATCGACGACATCCTCATCCACATCAACGACGTCAACAGCGTCAAGCAACGCTATGCGATCAATTTCCGCGGCAGCGTGCACGACCGCTCGATCGCCATCCGCGACGTCGTCCTGGCCGCGACCAGCGCGACCGAGCAGCGCCACGTCGACCTGATCAAGAAGCTCGACGACGACTACCAGCGCTCGGCCGCCCCACTCGACCAGCTGTTCGCGGCGCGCGGCGACATCCTGCCGGAAGAAAAGCAGGCGCTGGCCGCCATCAAGGACGTCGAGGGCCGCACGCAGCCGCTGATCGCAAAACTCGTCGCCCTGCGCCTGGCCGACAACACGGCGGAAAATATAGCCGAAGCCACGGCACTGCTGGACAAGCAGGCCGGCCCCGCCTTCGTCGACTGGCTCGCCAGCGTCAACCGCCTCATCGACCTCGAAGAAAAGCTGAACAACGACGCGGCCACGCAGGCGCGCGCGCTGTCGCACAGTTTCTTTGCCTGGATGCTCGCCATCCTGGCCGTCGCCGCCGCCGCCGGCGCGGCCGCGGCCTGGTTCATCAGCCACGGCCTGCTGCGCCAGCTGGGCGGCCAGCCGGACTACGCCGTCGAGATCGCGGGCGCCATCGCGGCCGGCGACTTGTCGGTGCCGATCGAGACGCGCGCCGACGACCGTTCCAGCCTGCTGTACGCGATGAAAGGCATGCGCGACAGCCTCGTGAACATCGTCAGCCAGGTGCGCGCGGGCACGCTCACGATCGCGAATGCGTCGACGGAGATCGCGGCCGGCAACCAGGACCTGTCCGAGCGCAGCGAGCGCCAGGCCGGCACGCTGGAAGAGACGGCGTCGTCGATGGAAGAATTGACGGGCACCGTGCGCCAGAACGCGGACAATGCGCGCCAGGCGAACGCGCTGGCCGAGTCGGCGTCGAACGTCGCCCAGCGCGGCGGCGCCGTCGTGGCGCAGGTCGTGCAGACGATGGCGTCGATCAACGACTCGTCCAAGCAGATCGCCGAGATCATCAGCGTCATCGACGGCATCGCGTTCCAGACGAACATCCTCGCGCTGAACGCGGCGGTCGAAGCCGCGCGTGCGGGCGAGCAGGGCCGGGGCTTCGCCGTCGTCGCGGGCGAGGTGCGCAACCTGGCGCAGCGGTCGGCCGCCGCCGCCAAGGAAATCAAGACGCTGATCAGCGATTCCGTCGCGAAGGTCGACGACGGCGCCAAGCTCGTCGACGAGGCGGGCAGCACGATGGAAGACATCGTCACGAGCGTCAGGCGCGTCACGGACATCATGGCCGAGATCAGCCACGCGAGCCAGGAGCAGAGCGCCGGCATCGAACAGGTCAACCGCGCCATCGGCCAGATGGACGAGGCGACGCAGCAGAACGCGGCCCTCGTCGAACAGGCCGGCGCCGCGGCGTCCGCGCTGCAGGACGAGGCCGCGAACCTCGCGCGCCTCGTCAGCATTTTCAAGCTGGATGCGCAGGCGCAGGCGGCACGTCCGTCGACGGGGCTGGCCGTCGTGGCGAGGGCCAGGCCGGGGCAGGGCCGCATCGCCGCCGTGTGATCAAACCCGCACGACGAGTTTGCCGAAGTTCCGCCCCTGCAGCAGCCCGATGAATGCCGCAGGGGCGCTCTCCAGGCCCTCGACGACGTCTTCCTTCACCTTGATCCTGCCGGCCTCCAGCCAGCCGGCCATGTCGTCGCGGAAGGCGTCGAAGCGCGTCTCGTAGTGGTCGAGGATGATGAAGCCTTGCATGCGGATGCGTTTTGACAGCAGCGTCGCCATCCAGGCGGGCAAACGGTCCGGGCCTTCGGAAGCACCGCCGCCGTTGTAATGCGAAATGAAGCCGCATACCGGCACGCGCGCGTTCACGTTCAGCAGCGGTTGCACGGCGTCGAAGACGGCGCCGCCCACGTTTTCGAAATACACGTCGATCCCGTTTGGGCAGGCGGCCGCCAGCAGTGCCGCGAAGCGCGGATCGCGGTGGTCCACGCACGCATCGAACCCCAGTTCTTCCACCGCATGACGGCATTTGTCCGGCCCACCGGCGATGCCGACGACGCGCGCGCCCTTGATCCCGGCGATCTGGCCGACCATCGAGCCGACGGCGCCGGTGGCCGCCGCGACGACGACCGTCTCACCGGACGTCGGCGCGCCGATGTCGAGCAGTCCGACGTACGCGGTAAAACCCGGCATGCCGAGCGCGCCCAGCGCCAGCGACGGCCGCGCCAGGTCGTCCACGGGCATCAGGCCGCTGCCGTCGGACAGAGAATAGTCCTGCCAGCCGGCTGCGCCGACGACGAGGTCGCCCGCCTTGAAGTGCGGATGGCGCGATTCGACGACGCGGCTCACGGTGCCGCCGACCATCGTGGCGCCCGGCGGCACCGGGTCGGCGTAGCCCGGTCCGACCTTTTCCATCAGGTTCCGCATATACGGATCGAGCGACAGCCATTCGGTGCGCAGCAGCACCTGGCCGTCCTGCGGCGCCGGGACCGGCGATTCTTCGAGACGGAAATCCGTCGGGGCGGGCATGCCGTGCGGATGCGCGGCAAGGACGATACGGCGATTCATCATGGTGGTCTCCTGGCTTAATTGGATGCGGGGCGAGGACCGAAGCGCACGACGAGCAGCGTCCCGAGCGCGAGCGCGACGGTGGCGAACACGGGCCCGCCCAGCGCGCCGATGCGGTCGACGAGGATGCCGCCGCCGACGGCGCCGCTGGCGATGGCGATCTGGAATGCCGCGACGAGCAGCCCGCCCGCGCCCTCGGCCTGGTCCGGCGCGGCGCGCACGATCCAGGTCTGGAAGCCGATCGGGAAGGCGGCGAACGCGAAGCCCCATGCCGCGATCGCCGCGACGGTGACCGGGACCGACGTGCCGGCCATCCACAGCGTGGCGGCCAGCAGCGCGATCAGGGCGGCGCCTGCCGCGACGGCGAGGCGCTCGCTGCGCTCGGCCAGGAAGGCGCCGGCGACGTTACCGAAGAAGCCCGCGACGCCGTACGCCAGCAGGGCGGCGGAGATCGTGCCGACCGACAGGTGCGTGACCTGTTCCATGAACGGGCGGATGTAGGTGAAGCCGGCGAAGTGCCCGGAAATCACGAGCAGCACGGCGAGCAGCGCGACGCGCACGTTCGTCCGTCCCAGCAGCTCGAACAGGACCTTGACGTTCGGGTTGTCCTGCGGCGGCAGCGCGGGAATGGTGAAGCATTGCGCGGCCAGCGTGACGACGCTGACGACGCCCGCGGCCACGAAGGCGCTGCGCCAGCCCCACAGGTCCCCCATGTACGCCCCGACCGGCGCGGCGCACACGGTGGCGACGGACACGCCGGTGAGGATCAGGGACATCGCGCGCGCGAACAGGTGCGGCGGCACGAGCCGCATCGCGAGCGCGGCGGCCATCGACCAGAATCCACCGATCCCGATGCCCAGCAGCGCCCGCGCCGCGATCAGCACCGGCAGGCTGCTGGCCGTCGCGGCCAGCACGTTGGAGGCGACGAGCAGCGCCGTCAGCGCCAGGATCACGAGTTTGCGGTCGATGTTGCGGGTGAGCACGGGGATGGCCAGCGCGGCCACGGCGCCGACCGCCGCGGTGGCCGTGACGGCCTGGCCGGCGGCGCCGTCGGACACGCCGAGATCGGCGGCCATCGCCGTCAGCAGGCTGGCCGGCAGGAACTCGGCCGTCACGAGGCCGAACACGCCGAGCGTCAGGCTGGCGATGCCGGCCCAGTTGGTGTCCCTGGTCGGTGCCTTGACGGGAGCGTCGACGACGTCGATGCAGGTGGATTCATTCATCGGAAACCCCGGATGTTGTGGAGATGGCAGTGTAGGGGTAAGATTCTGGACTTTCCATGTCATTCAATCCGAATCTCATGACTATTCGTCCAAACAAGGATCCCAGGACCGGCCAGGACGCGCTGACCGAAATCCTCCTCGGCCTGCGCCTCGACGGCGTCGAATACGGCCGCTGCGTGATGCGCGAACCGTGGGCCGTGGCGTTTCCGGCCAGGCGCGAGGCGAGCTTCCACTTCGTCGCGCAGGGCAGCAGCTGGATCCGCACGGCCACGCTGGACTGGTTGCGGCTGAACCCCGGCGACGCGGTGCTGCTGCCGCACGGCACGGCGCACGTGATCGCCAGCAGTCCGGACCTGCCGGCAGTGGAGATCGACACGCTGGCGCGCAAGGCCGTGTCGGAGAACCTGTACCTGGTGAGCGGCGCGGGCCCACAGGATGCGGCGGCGGAGCAGGTCCTGTTCTGCGGCGCGATGCGGTTCAACCTCGACCCGCTGCACCCGCTGCTGGCGATGATGCCGGACGTGATGCGCGCCGCCGACCTGGGCCGGCGCGACCCGGCCGTGCACGCGATGCTGGAAGCGATGGAACGCGAAGTGGCGCTCGACCGCATCGGCGCGTGCGGCATCCTGGCGCGCCTGGCCGACGTGCTGGCCGCCAGCATCATCCGCGCATGGGTCGAATGCGCCTGCAGCGATGCGAGCGGGTGGATCGCGGCCGTCCGCTGTCCGCAGATCGGCCGCGTGCTGGCGGCGATCCATCGCCAGCCCGAACGCGACTGGTCGGTGGGCGAACTGGCCGACGTCATGGGCGCGTCGCGCTCCAGCTTCATCGACAAGTTCTCCAGCGCCGTCGGCGAGACGCCGGCGAAGTACGTCGCCAAGGTCAAGATGTTCCAGGCGCGGCACTGGATCGCGCGCGACGGCATGCGCGTGGCGACTGTCGCGAACCGGCTCGGCTACGATTCCGAGGCGTCGTTCAGCCGCGCGTTCAAGCGCATCATCGGCCATCCGCCCAGCGAGGCGCGCGTGGCTGGATAGGCAAGATTACGCTCTTAAACATACGCAAAAATATTGCTGAAAGCAGGGCTTTAACCGGATTTAAAATTGCCGTTAGGCATTTTAAATATCCAACGGGAAGCTCGCCATGTCCAAAGCCGTCCTCGCCGCCGCCCTGCTGTGCGCGGCCCTCCCGGCAGTCGCCGCCGACCTCACGCCGCTGGAGCAGCGCTGGCTCGGCGCCGCGTTTCCCGTCCTCGACTACGCGCGCGGCCTGAACCTGCCCATCGACATTGTCGTCCAGCCGCAGGCGCGCCCGAACGACGTGCCGATGGCGATGGGCTTCGCCGGCGGCCGCTGCAAGTTCGTGCTGTCCTTGCGCGGCAATCCCGACGCCGAGCGCCAGCTCGACGGCGTGCCGGCCGCGCGGCAGGGCGAACTGATCGAAGCGATGGCGGCTCACGAGATCGGCCATTGCTGGCGCTATGCGCAGGGCGCGTGGCATGCGCTGCCGGCCGGCTTCGTCGAGGTGGGCGAGGAGACGGCGGACGATCCGTCGCTGCTGGCGGCTTCGAAGGCGATGCGCGAAACCCGCCGCGAGGAAGGTTATGCCGACCTGGTGGCGCTGGCCTGGATGCACGACCGCCACCCCGGCGATTACAGCCGCATCTATGCCTGGCTGGAAAAGCTCAGGCAGGACCAGCCGGTGGCGCGCAACGGCCATGATACGCGCGCGTGGGTGCGCCTCGCCCGCGACGGCGCGCGCTTCGGCAGCGCCGGCAAGCCGTTCGAGGATGCCGCGCCGTTGTGGCAGGAGGGGCTGCTGAGCGACGAGTGAGCCAACCCGTCGTCCCCGCGAAGGCGGGGACCCGATTTTCGACGACGGACGCACACCTTGGGGGGATAGTGCCGGGGGCGCCATCCCGCCTGCGCGGGAGCGACGAGGTCTGCATTTATGGTTTGTCCGACAAGTGTACGGTGCCGCACAGAGCCCCCTGGCGTGCGGGCGTTAAATCTGGCTGTCACAACAAACAATACAGGGACAAGACCATGAAAACGCTGATTGCGACCTTGCTCGCGACGGCTGCAGGCGCGAGCTTCGCCGCGGCGCCGACTGCGGCACTCAACCACGACCCGGTGACCTACCGTAATCTCACCCAGAAGGCCGAGACGGAATACCGTGCGGCGACAGCGAAATGCGATGCCCGGAGCGGCAACGACAAGGACATCTGCATGGCCGAAGCCCGGCTGGGGCGCACCCGCACCGAGGCCGATGTGCTGTCCAAGTACAACAACTCGGCGGCCGGCCGCGCCCGCGCGCGCACCAACCTCGCCGACGCCGAGTACGACCTGGCCAAGACCAGGTGCGACGCGAAGAGCGGCGCCGACAAGGACAGCTGCATGGATAACGCGAAGTCCGTGCACACGGCCGCGCTGGCCGACGCCAGGGCCGACCGCGCCGACGCGAACAATGCGGCCGCGAGCCGCGCCACCGGCGCCAGCGGCGGTGGCAGCCAGGCTTCCGGCGGCCTCGTGACCGGCACCGACACGCGCGACCCGGCCAAGGCGGCCGCCGTCGACAAATGCGCCCAGATGGGCGCCGACGCGAAGACGGGCTGCCTGGTCGAAACGAAGCCGTCGGCCGTGCGCGAGAACGCCGCCGACGCGGCATCAAAGACGCGCGACACTGCCGCGACCGCAGGCGACAAAGTGAAGGCCGCGGCCGCGACAGTTGCTGAAAAGACGAAGGAAGTGGCGCATTCCGCCGTCGAGAAGACGAAGCAGGCCGGCTCGACCGTTGCCCAGAAGACCGACAACGCCATGGACCGCGCCGGCGAAGACACCTCCGACAAGACCCGGGACGCCGCCGGCAAGACCCGCCTGGCCGCCTCCGACACCGCCATCACCACCAAGGTGAAGGCCGGTCTCGTCAAGGAACCGAACCTCGATTCGCTCGGCATCCACGTCGAGACGGAAAAGGGCGTCGTGATGCTCAGCGGTTTCGTGAATTCGAAAAACGAGGCCGACAAGGCCGTGAAAGTCGCGAAGGGCGTCGATGGCGTCACCAGCGTCAAGAGCGCCATCAAGGTCAAATAATCCACGGTTTTCTGCCCTCTGCGGCCCGCCGAAGTTGGCGGGCTGTTTTTTTTGCTGATCTACCACAAGTTGTTGTGAAGCCGCCGGAATCGCTTTTACGAAGGATAGGGCACGGTATAATCGCGGCCGTGAACAGACTCGAAGCCTTCGGAACCATCGCCGCCCAGGCCGCGCGCGGTGAGATTTCCTTTCCCACCAGCGTGAACGCCGTGCTGCGCCTGCAGGACGCGCTCAACGATCCCGATTGCCACCTGGAGGATGCGATCCGCCTCGTGCTGGGCGAGCCGCAACTGGCGGCGCGCACGGTGGCGCTGGCCAATTCGTCGACGTTCAACACGAGCGGGCGCCCCGTCACCAACGTGCGCTCGGCCGTGACGCGGGTCGGCTACCGCAACCTGCAGATGCTCGTCGCGAGCCTCGTCGTGCGCCAGTTCGGCGCCCGCATCGAAGACCCGGACCTGCGCGCCAAGGCCGGACAGCTGTGGGACCACACGGTGCAGGTGGCCGCGCTGGCGCACGTGTTCGCGCGCCGCGTCACCTTCGTCAACCCGGACACGGCGATGTTCGCCGGCATCGTGCACGAAGTCGGCGGCTTCTACCTGCTGTCGCGCGCCGACGGCTTCCCGGGCCTGCTGGACGACGACCCGGAAAAATGGGCCGAGCTGTGCGAAGACGTCGTCACGCGCGAAGTGGCGCGCAAGCTGGCGCTGCCCGAACCGGTCGCCGAGGCGATCTTCGAGCTGCGCGGCGCCTGGCTGCACATGCCGCCCGCCACCCTGCTCGACACGCTGCTGCTGGCGAACCTGTACGCCAGCGTGCCGTCGCCGCTCGGCACGGCGCGCGCGCCGCTGCCCGAACACAGCGAGAGCGCGCTGGACTACCTGCTGGACGAGGACAGCCTCCATCGCATGATCGAAGAAGCGGCCGAGATCGCGGCGTCGATGGGTGGGGCGCTGCTGGTCTGAGGACTGGATCGCCGAGCCATACCTCGCCTTCTTCGGGGTCTCCGCCGTGCTGTCACACACAACCACTGAACGACCAGGACACTAGCATGCACACTCGCACCACCGTCCGGACGGCCATCGCCGCATGCGCGATGTCGCTGTCCATTCTCGCCGCCGCGCCGGTCCGCGCCGATCCGGCCGCCATTGCCGCCCGCAGCGACGGCATGGACATCCGCCAGGGCAGCCTGCACATCCGCGTGCTGGCGCTCACCGACGACATCCTGCGCGTGACCCTGGGCGCGAACGGCGCGCTGCCGGAAGACGCCAGCTGGGCCGTGCAGGCGGACGTGCGTGCGCGCCGCGCCGGCGTGCAGGCGAGTCCGACCGGCTTCGCCACGCGTTCGCTGCGCGTCGACGTCGAGAAAGGGCGTCTCGTCGTGAGCGACCTGGCCGGCAAGGTGATCTCGGCCGACGCCATCGATCCCGTCACGCTCGACGGCCACGCGTTCACCCTGCGCAAGACGATGCCGCAGTCGGAGCATTACTTCGGCCTCGGCGACAAGACGGGTGGACTGGACCGGCGCGGCAAGAGCTTCGTCAACTGGAACACCGACGCCTTCGGCTTCACGTCTTCGGACGATCCGATCTACAAGTCGATTCCCTTCTTCATCGGCGTCGGCGGCGCGGGCGGCAGTTACGGCGTCTTCCTCGACAACACCTTCCGCAGCTGGTTCGACTTCGGCCACCGCGAGGACGGCGTGCTGGCCTTCGGCGCGCCGGACGGGCCGATCGACTACTACCTGATCCACGGCCCGTCGACGGCCGAGGTGGTGCGCCGCTACACGGACCTCACCGGCAAGGCACCGCTGGTCCCGCGCTGGGCGCTCGGCTACCAGCAGTCGCGCTACAGCTATATGTCGGGCGCCGAGCTGCGCCAGGTGGTCGCGCGCCTGCGCACGGAGCGCGTCCCCACCGACGTCGTCTGGCTGGACATCGACTGGCAGGACCGCAACCGCCCGTTCACCGTCGACCGCAAGGCCTTCCCGGACATGACGGGCCTGATCCGCGACCTGGGGCGGCAGGGTGTCAAGGTCGTCACCATCAGCGACCTGCACGTGGCCAGGGCGCCCGGCCAGGGGTACGCCCCGTACGACACGGGCGTGCGGGATGACGCGTTCGTCAAGAACCCGGACGGCGGCGCCTACGTCGCGCCCGTCTGGCCCGGCGACTCCGTCTTCCCCGACTTCACGCAGGCCAGAACGCGCGACTGGTGGGGTGGCCTGTTCGCCGAGCAGGTGCGGATGGGCGTGGCCGGGTCGTGGAACGACATGAACGAGCCGGCCATTTTCAATACGCCGACCAAGACGATGCCCCTCGACACGCGCCACCGCATCGACTCCGACGATTTCGCGCCGCGCACCGCCGACCACCGCGAGATCCACAACGTGTACGGCATGCAGAACACGCGCGCGACCTACGACGGCCTGCGCAAGCTGGCGTCGAACGAGCGTGCAGTCGTCATGACGCGCGCCAGTTATGCGGGCGGCCAGCGCTACGCCGTCACCTGGACCGGCGACAACAGCGCCACCTGGGACCATTTGAAGCTGTCGGTCCAGCAGATCATCAACCTGGGCCTGTCCGGCTTTTCGTACGGCGCGGCCGACGTCAGCGGCTTCGCCGGCGGCCCGAGTCCAGACCTGCTCACGCGCTGGTTCGAGATCGGCGCCTTTTATCCGCTGTTCCGCAACCACTCCGCCAAGGGCACGCCGCGCGTGGAACCGTGGGTCGATGGCGCCGCGCACCTGCGCATCCGGCGCCGCTTCGTCGAGGAGCGCTACAAGCTGATGCCCTACCTGTACGCGCTGGCCGAGCAGAACGCGCGCACGGGCGATCCGATCCTGCGGCCCGTGTTCTACGATTACCCGTCGGCGCTGAACCTGCCGTGCGCGGGCCAGGATGCGTGGACCTTCACGCTGGGCCGCGCACTGCTCGTGTCGCCGCCGCCGCATCCCGAATCGCCGCAGGGTTACCGCACCTGCCTGCCGGAAGGCGGCTGGTTCGACTACTGGACCGGTGTGCCGGTCGGTACGCCGGCGCCGGCCGCGCAGGACGGTGCGATCCAGTCCGCCACGCAGGCCACCGGCGAGACGCATGCCGGCGGGTCGTTCGTGAACGAGACGCCCCGCCTCGACCACCTGCCCGTGTACGTGCGCGCCGGCACGATCCTGCCACGCCAGGCCGTCGTGCAGACCACGGCCGACACGCCGCGCGGCCCGCTGATGCTGGACGTCTACCCGGGCCCCGACTGCACCGGTGAACTGTACTTCGACGATGGCCATTCGCTGGACTTCGAGAAGGGCGCCTACCTGCGCCAGGCCGTGCGCTGCACCATGCGCCCGGACGGTGTCGCCATCGAGTTCGGCCCGCGCGAGGGCCGCTTCGCGCCGTGGTGGCGCGAGGTGGCCGTGACCGTGCACGGCTGGCAGGGCAAGGCCGACGTGCGGGCGGGCGAGCGCAAGGTGGCCAGCCGGGTCGATGCAGCGGGCCGCACCGTCGCCTTCAGGCTGGACGACGCGGGAGAGGCCGCGACGGTCGTGGTGCATAAGCAGTAAGCAGTAAGCAGTAAGCGCAGGCCGGGCCGTGTCGTGAAGCTACGGCCGTTCGCCGAGCTGGCGGCAGAACTGCGCCGTCGCCTCGTCCATCGGAAAGCACGACTCGATGTGCAGCCCGTCGATGGTGATGTCGCGCGGCGTGCCGAACGTCGTGATGGTCGAAAAGAAGCTCAGCGTCACGCCGCGGTGGCGGAATTCCGTCGTCAGCAGGGGCGCGGGCGGCGTATCGAGGTCGCGCAGCCGCCAGCGCGACGGTACGTTCGGATACGCGAGGATCTCGTCCAGCAGCGCACGCGCTGTCGTATCCGTCGGCGCACCCGCGACCAGCGCGTGCAAATGGCCGATCAGGGTGCCGCCCACGTCGTCCCAGTTCGCGATGGCGCCGCGCAGGTCGTCCGGATCGAACACGGCGCGCAGCATGTTCGCATGCTTGCCGGGCCGCCCGTCGAGCACGAACCCGTTCACGCGCTGCGCCGCCGCGTTGGTCGCGAGGATGTCCCAGTGCCGGTTCATGAGGAAGGCCGGATACGGCTCCTGCTGGCGCAGGATGAAATCGATGGCCTGGTTGATGCGGCCCATGGCCGGCGTATCGAGCCCCGTCTCCGGATAGCTCGGCGCATAGCCGCCCGCGCGCAGCAGCGCATTACGTTCGCGCAGCGGCATGTCCAGCACGTCGGCGAGGCGCATCAGCAGGGTCCTGCTGGGCTGCGCCTTGCCCGTTTCGATGCAACTGAGGTGGCGCGCGGAGATGTTCGCGTCCAGCGACAGGTCGAGCTGGCTGAGACGGCGCGCCGCGCGCCATTCGCGCAGCAGCAGGCCAACGGGGACGGGGGCGAGGTCGAGAGGCGTCATCCGCCGATGATAACCCGGCCGCGCTTCGGCCTGCCATGACGTCCGGGGTCATGGCTCGGGCGGCGCGATGCCGAACGACAGGCTCGAGAAGATCGTGTCGAAGTCGATGCCCTCGTCACCGCCCAGCGGCGTGGTCCAGACGACGTTCAGCAGCCAGTGGCCCGGCGGCGGACGGCGCAGGTGCACGAGTCCTTCGCCATCCGTGACCTGCGTGGCGACGGGTTGCGCATCGTGGTCGAGGTCCGTCAGTTTCACCAGGGCGCGGGCCAGCGGGCGGCCTTGGTAAATGACTTGCGCGGCCAGCGTGGCGCCGTCCGACGGTGGCTGTACCAGCACGATTTCCAGCGGCAGGCCGAGGCGCTTCGTCGCCAGGTCCTGGCTGCCTTCGCCCGGCGCGCCGGCCTGCACCAGCGCCTTGGCCACGCGCCGGTAACGCTCGATGACATCGCGCGTCGCCGCCGCGGCGAGCCATAGGCCTTCTTCCGCCACGTACGCATTGAAGCGCTCGGCCGGCAGGTGGCTTTGCGCGTTCGCGTCCGTTTCCAGCGCCAGCAGGTGCAGGCCCGGCTCGGTGGGCGCCAGCCTGCCGTCGTTGCGCAGGTCGATCGTTTCGCCGGCCGGCGTCCACGCGGCGAAGCGCACGATGCGGCGCGAGGGGATCGCCGACGTGCGGCGCGCGTCGCCATGGCCGACCTGCATGCTCAGGACGGTGCTGGCGCCCACCGACACGACGAAGCTGTCCGGGTTGACCCAGAAGTCGTGCGCGTGGGCGCTCAGGCAGCGGCACAGGATCAAAAGCAGGAGCAGGCGCGCGCTCATAGGAACGGGAACACCGTGTCCGAATGCCGCTGGTCGTCCGCGCGCACGCCGTCCGTGACGGCATCGTTCGTGCCCCCGGCGAGCAGCGAGCGGTAGACGTTCACGGCGTCGTAGTGCAGCGTGCGGCCGCCGCAGTCGTGCTGTCCGAGCTCCACGCCGAACAGCTGCGTGCACGTGGCCGTTGCGCTGTCGACCCACAACCGGTCGTCGGCCAGCAGCCGCGCCAGCGGCAGGTAGCGCCGGGCCGGTGGCGCGGCCGCGTCGATCATCCACTGGTTGCCGCAGCGGCCGTCGTAGCCGTCGTACAGCGCGAGCGACTTTGCGATGACGGGCACGAATTCATCGGCCGTCCCGGGCGTCGCCGCGTTGTATCGCAGCTTGTAGGCGTCCGCGTCCTCGTCGCTGCCCAGGTGCGCGAGCAGGCCGTTGCCCGTCAGCGGCCGGCCCATGCGGTCGATGCGGACGTCGTCGACGAGCGTGTCGGCCCACACGGCCAGCACGGGGCCGCCGCGGTTCACGAGGCCGAGGTCGACCTCGAGCACGATCGCCATCGGCGTCCATCCCGCGAGGAAGTTGCGGGCCGGGCCGCCGTCCGTGTGGCGCCACTGGTCGAGGATCGCGGCCGTCTGCTGTGGCGTGTACGCGGGACAGCCCGCGGCGTCGCGCGGTGCGCCCTGCCGGAGCGTCGCCGCGGCCAGGTCGAACGCGGCGCGCGAACCCTTCACGTTGTTGAAGAACGGGTCGTCGCGCAGGCCCGCGAACAGCCGGCTATGGCCGCTCGCGCTCGCGAGTCCCGCCGGGTTGCCCGCGTCGCCCTGGATCGTTTCGTCGCGGCCGATCAGGCAGTCCGCCTGCGTCCTTGACGCGAAGCGGCAGGTGATGTCGGTGCGCGCCGTCGTGTCGGGAAAACGCGGGCCGCTGTCGATGTGGAAGGCGTATTCGGCGTTCCTGTCGAGCGCGTGGCCCACGATGGTCATCACGAGATTCAGCCGGCGGCCGTCGGTCGAGGTCCATGCGTAGATGTCGCCGATGTCCACGCGCGGGTCGGCGATGACCCTGGGCGAATCCAGGTGGTCGGACGCCGCCGCGTGGACGGAGGGCAGCAGCAGCGCCGCCGCGAGTGCGAGCCGGGCGAGCATCATGCGAGCGCGCCGCGCGCGGCGTCTTCGAGTGCGCGCATCGCCTGCAGGTACGGGCCGGGGCCGTGGCTCAGGCGCGCCACGCCGAGGGCGCGCAAGGTCGCCAGCGGCGGCGTGCCGGCGGCGGCCATCAGGTTGACGGGCAGCGGCGATTCCTGCACGAGCCGCTTGACGAGCGCGGCATCGACGAGGCCCGGCACGAACAGGCCATCCGCGCCGTGCGCGGCGTACACGCGGGCGCGCGCCAGCGTGGCGTCGAGGAGAGCGTCGTCGTGATCGGCGGGCGCCGCGAGCAAAAAACCGTCGGTGCGGGCGTTGATGAAGAGCGGAACGTCGAGCCGGTCGGCGGCGGCGCGTGCGGCCTGCAGGCGCAGGGCCTGTTCGCCGGGATCGCGCAGGCCGCCGGCTTCGATGCCGTCTTCGAGGTTGCAGCCGACGGCGCCGGCGCGGATGGCCAGCGTCACGGTGTCGGCCACGTCGGCCGGCGTGGCGCCGTAGCCGCGTTCCAGGTCGGCGGTCACGGGCAGCGTGACGGCGCGCGCGATACGTTCGATGTTGGCGATGGCCAGGTCACGGGGCAGGTGTTCGCCGTCGGCGTACCCGTTGGCGGCGGCGACGGCCCAGCTGGCCGTGGCGATGGCCCGCGCGCCCGCGGCGGCGATGGCGTTGGCGCTGCCGGCATCCCAGCAGTTGAACAGGACGAGCGGCGTGCCCGGCGCGTGCAGCGCGCGCAGGGCGTGGGCTTTGAGGATCTGGTCGGACATGGTGGTCTCCCGATGGTTGGAGACCACAGTGTGGCGCTTGCGCGCATCGCGCTCAATCACGTTGGAGGTCATGCCGGCATGACCTCCGAGGTCATCGACAATCAATCCCAGCGCAGGATGCCCGCCCGGCCCGCGCGCGTGGCCGCCAGCAGCCGGCGGTCGCGCAGCACGTCCAGCACGGCTTTTACGCGTGCGCTGCGCATGGCCTCGCGCGGGCCCGCCAGCGCGAATTGGCGCATTGCGGGGATGGGCAAGGGCAGCACGCGCACCTCGTCCGGCTCGGGATACGTCGCGAGGCGCGGCAGGATCGACCAGCCCATGCCGCGCGCGACCATCGCCGCGATGCTCGTGTCGTTGCCCAGCGTGCGCCCGGCGCCGGTGGCCAGGCCCGCCGCGCGGCAGCGCGCGAGGATCGCGTCCGCGCCCGAGCAGCCGAGGCGGATGAACGGGAGCCCGTCGAGCTGGTCCCACGTCACGGGCTGCGTGAACGCGCGCGCGGCCGGCACGACCAGCACGTAATCGTCGGCCACGTACGGATGCACGACGAAGCCGTCTTCCACGGGCAGCTGGGCGATGCCGACGTCGGCCCGGCCGGCGCGCAGCGCGGCGACGACCTCGAGGCGATCGTTGCACGAGTCGTCGATGTCGAGCACGAGCCGAGGATGGCGCGCGGCCAGCGCCTCGACGGCGTACGGCAGCAGATGGGTGCCGATGCTGCGGAAGCACGCGATGCGCACCCGGCCTTCGACGGCGTCGTCCTCACGCACGCTGGCGCGCAGGCTGTCTTCGAGCCGCAACATCCGGCGCGCCTTGTCCAGCACGCGCAGGCCGGCTTCGGTGGGGAGCGAGCCGTCGCGCGAGCGCGCGAGCAGGCGCGCGCCCAGTTCGCGTTCCAGCTCCGCGATCGCATGGCTGATGCGTGACTGGGTGCACCCGAGTTCCGCCGCCGCTGCGCTGAAACTGCCGTGGTCCGCCACCGCGACGAGCATGTGAAGTTGGGTGAGCTTCATGGGCCATCGAAATCTGTCATGGATGAACCGGCAATTATCCGGCATTTCGGTAGCGCCGTAGCGGCGCGGCGGCGACCATGTGGTTTTTCATGAAAGGACCCACATGCACACCTTCGCCAACGCCGCGCTCATCGTCATCGACGTCCAGCAGGGCTTCCTCGATCCGCGCTGGGGCCAGCGCAACAACCCCGAGGCCGAGCGCAAGATCGCCGCGCTGCTGGCCGCCTGGCGCGACGCGGGACGGCCGCTGTTCCACGTCCAGCACGGCTCGCGCAGCGAACAGGGCGCGTTTTATCCGGGCACGCCGGGCCACGCCTTCAAGCCGGAAGCGCGGCCGCTGCCGGGCGAAGCCATCGTGAACAAGGACGTGAACAGCGCCTTCATCGGCACCGATCTCGAAGCCCGGCTGCGCGCGGCCGGCATCGAGACGGTCGTGCTGTGCGGCCTGACGACGGACCACTGCGTGTCGACGACGGCGCGCATGGCCGGCAACTTCGGTTTCCGGACGTTCCTCGTCGAGGACGCCTGCGCCACGCACGAGCGCACGGGGCCGGACGGCACGTGGTTCAGCGCGGAGCAGATGCATGCGACCGCCGTGGCGAGCCTGCATGGCGAGTTTGCCACGGTGACGACCACGGCGGCCATGCTGAACGAATAAGAGGAAAAACTCTATCGATAATTATCGAAAATGATGATACTTTTGAGAATCATTAATTCCTATTGAGAAATATCATGCGCGTTGCTCCGGTCGCCCTCGCTCTCGCCGTCCTCGGCAGTGGTTCCGCGCACGCCACCGTGCTGAACCTGATGGCGCCGGTCGGCGGCGCGAACCTGTACGCGATCCACGACTTCACGGCGCCGTCCAGCGACGTCGAGGGTGCGGTGGTCGCGGGCGGCAACGTGACGATTTCCAGCTATTCGATCAACCATAACGACAAGGATGCGTTCGGCAAGGACGGCTATGCGCTCGTCGCGGGCGGCAATCTGTCGCTGAAGGGCGGCTCGATCGAGAACGGCAAGGCCTACGTCGCCGGCACGAGTTCGCTGACGTGGGCCGCGACGCCGCAGATGGCGGCCAGCAATCCCGTCGACTTCAAGGCGGCGGCCGGTTATTACAAGGGTGTGGCCGACGCGTTGTCGGACCTCGATGCGACGGGCGCGGTGACGCGTTTGTGGAGCGGCGTGCAGGTGACGGGCAGCGGGAAGGGCGGCGTCGATATCTTCAACGTCTCGTCGGACCTGTTCGCCAATTCCAGCAGCTGGACCCTGGACAAGCTGGTGCCGGGCGAGACGCTCGTGTTCAACGTGAGCGGCAGCGCGGGCACCTTCAACAACGGCGGCATCAGCTTCCAGCCGCTCGCCGGCTACAACGTGCTGTTCAACTTCTACGAGGCGAAGAGCATCGACGTGCGCGGCGTGATCGGCAGCGTGCTGGCGCCGTATGCGACGCAGACGGCGAACTGGGGTGTCATCAACGGCAACGTGATCGTCGATACCTGGTCGTCCACCGTGCAGGTCAATTCGAATCACTACTTCGATGCCGTCGATATCGCCGGGTTGAAGCTCGATACGGGCGGCGATGCGGCGTCGGCCCATGTGCCGGAGCCGGGCAGCATCGCGTTGGTGCTGGCCGGGTTCGCGGCGGCGGGCGTGGCGCGAAGGAAGCGCCGGCAGGACTGAGATCGTTCGATTCGTCGTTCCCGCGCAGGCGGGAACCCAAGTTTTATGCGTATCGAAACGCATGCAAAATTGGATCCCCGCCTGCGCGGGGACGACGTGCTTATTTTGCGGGTACGTGTTAAGTGCCGGTTACGCCGGCACCGCCACCGCGACACGCCGTCCATGCGCCCGCATCGCGAGCGCCAGCACCACGCCGGACAGCGCCAGGCTCGCCGCCACCCACTGCGGCGACGCATACGAATAGCCCAGGGTCAGCGGAATCCCGCCGAGGAAGGCGCCCAGCGCATTGCCGATATTGAAGCCGGACTGGCCCAGCGACGAGCCCAGCATCTCCGCTTCGCGCGAGTGCTCGATCAGCAGCATCTGGATCGGCGGCCCGAGCGCCAGCGCGTTCGCGCCGACGGCGAATGCCAGCACCATCATCGCCGGCTGTGACGACGCCAGCAGCGCGTTCATGCACAGCAGGGCGACCATCGTGATCAGGAGGAGGATGATGGCCGTCAGCGGCGGCACGCGGTCCGCCAGCTTGCCGCCCACGTTCACGCCGACCGTCATGCCGACACCGACCGCCGTCATGATCAGCGGGATGGTGTTCGCGTGGAAGTGCGTCACGTCCGTCAGCAGCGGGGCGATGTAGCTGAGCCAGGCGAAGAAGCCGCCCGTGCCGATCGACGTGATGCCCAGCGCCAGCCACAGGTTCGGCTTGCGGAAGATCTTGAGGTCCTGGCGCAGGCCGGCGCCCGGCGTCGCCTCGAAATACGGGATCAGTTTGTGCAGCATGACCATCGTCGCGAGGCCGATGACGGCCACGATCAGGAACACGAAGCGCCAGCTCATATTGTGGCCGAGCCAGGTGCCGGCCGGTACGCCCAGCACGTTCGCGATGGTCAGCCCGGAAAACATGCTGGCGAGGGCGGCCGCTTCCTTGCCCTTGTCCGCGAGGCGCGTGGCGACGACGGCGCCGACGCCGAAGAAGGCACCGTGCGGCAGGCCGGCCAGGAAGCGGAACAGCAGCATCGTGTGGAAGTTCGGTGCGAACGCCGACAGCGCGTTGAACGCCGTGAACATCAGCATGAACCAGATCAGCACGCTGCGCGGCGGGCGGTGCGACAGCATGCTGACGAGCGTCGGCGCGCCGACGACCACGCCCACTGCATACGCCGAAATCAGATAGCCCGCTTGGGGGATGGAAATGTCCAGGCCGGTCGCGATATCGGGCAGGATGCCCATCATGACGAATTCCGTCATGCCGATACCGAAACCGCCCAGGGCCAGAGGCGCCAGGCTCTTCTTGATCATGTGTGTTTTCTTTGCTGGAGGAAGCCGGACATTATGGCGGCTCGCGACAGGCGAGTCCGCTTTCGAGTCGTGATGTCCGGTATAGCCTCACATGATAGCGGTATCAGGCCGAGCCCGCTTGCGGGGCGTCGTTTTCCGCGAGCCAATGGATGCGGCCATTGCCCGCCTCGCTCAGGCGAGCGACGAACGCCGCGGCCTTGTCGTCCGGCATGTGAAAGGCGAACGAAACGGCGTCCGCGTGCCGGACGCCGTCCAGCGTGGCGCCGGCCGCATCGAGTTCGCGCCGGATCAGGCCTTCGAGCGGGTAGGGCGCGTCGCAGCGCAGGTGGCGCTGCCGGATGATGGCGATTTTCTGCGCGCCCAGCAGTGCCTGGGCCACGCTGTCGGTGTACGCACGCACGAGGCCGCCTGCGCCCAGCTTGATGCCGCCGAAATAGCGCACGACGGTCGCCAGCAC
>JBJMVU010000162.1:0-2959 GCA_045810485.1 Massilia sp.
GCCACCGCGCGCTGGAACAGGTGCAGGCCTATTACACGCCGCTGGGCGCGGCCGCCGACCATGCGCTGCGCGACACGTATGCGAAAGTCGCCGACACGGCCGACGAAGATCCGCGCGTGCACATCGAACAGCGCGAAATACGGGCGCTGAGGAGGGCCGGCGGCGTGATCTGGTTCGATTTCGCCACGCTGTGCGGCGGTCCGCGTTCGCAGAACGACTACCTGGAACTGTCGAGCCAGTTCCACACCGTGATCCTGTCGGGCGTGCCGCGCATGTCGGCCGCGATGTCGTCGGAGGCGCGCCGCTTCACGTGGCTGATCGACGTGTTCTACGACCACAAGGTCAAGCTGATCATGTCGGCCGAGGTCGAACCCGGGCTGCTGTACACCGAGGGGGCCATGTCGAACGAGTTCCATCGCACGGTGTCGCGTATCATTGAGATGCAGTCGCGTGAATACATGCTCGCCGAGCGCCGCGGCGCGGCCGACTCGCTCGCCTGAACGACCAAAGGAACCGAATGAAAGCACACTTCGTAACAGACACCCGTACCTGCCCGCGCGCGCTCGCCGCGGCGCTGTCCGCCGCGTTGTTGGCCACATTGGTGGCTGCGTGCGCCAGCCCGGACGTGGTGCCGCGCGAGGTGCCGCCCCCGCCCGTGACTTCCGTCGCGCAGGCCGACCAGCAGCTGGCCGCCGTCGCGCGCGAGCGTGCCGCGATCGAGGCCCGCTTCGCCGAACGGGAACGCGTCTGTTACGACAAGTTTTTCGTGAATAACTGCCTCGACGAGGCGAAGGAACGCCATCGCAGCGCCCTTGCGGCCCAGCGCGCGATCGAGGTGCAGGCCGACCGCTTCAAGCGCCAGGCCGTCGTCGAGGAGCGCGACCGCAACCTGGCGGAGGCGGAGCGCCGCTTCAAGGAACAGGAGGCGCGCCTGGCGGCCGAACCGCCAAAGCCGGCGCCGGAGCCGGCCCCGGCGCCGCCGCCGCGCAAGGCGACGGCGCCCGAGCGTATGGCCCAGCGCGACGCCCGCCTGCGCGCGGAGAAACAGGAAGCGGCGGCGAACGCCGGCAAGCGCGCGCAGAACGTGCGCGACTACGAGGCGCGCAAGGCGCAGTCGGAAGAACGCCAGCGCAAGGTCGCCGAGCGCAAGGCGGAGAAGGCCGCGAAGGCCGCGAAAGAAGCGAAGTAGGGCGGACGGCTATACCTGCCGCGGCTGACTGACCGCACGGCCGGCGCCGTCCACGCGTCCATACACGCCGGACGGTCCGTCGCTCAGGCCCGGTCCAGCACAGGCTTGACCAGCTTGACGATGGCCATGCTGCAATTCCCGCCCTTGCCCTGCGACCGCTCGCCGGCCTTGTTGATCAGCATCTCGGACGCCTGACGCGGGCTGGACTTGGCCGTCACGGCGCCCAGCTCGGCGTCGGTGAAGAAATGCCACAGGCCATCCGAGCACAGCAGGAAAATATCGTTCGCGGCGAGATCCAGGCGCTGGCCGAACGTAATGAACGGATCCTTGCGGCTATTGCCCATCACATTCAGCAATAGCTTGGACTTGCGGTGATTCCTGGCCGCATCCGGTGGTAGGCGATCGCTCGACACGAGGTGCTCGATATAGGCCGCATCGCTCGTGCGCGCCAGGCATTTACCGTCATGAAAGTGATACAGGCGCGAATCGCCGACGTGGGCCCAGACGGCCTCGCCGTGCGGCGTCAGGACGAGCCCGACGAAGCTGGCGTGGGTCTGCGTCTGTGTCGTGACCGCGTTCATGTTGATGACGAGGTGGGTTTCCTGCACGATGTCGCGCAGCAGTTGCTGCAGTCGTTCCACGGAAGGGTGGTCGCCCGGCTTGAATTCGTCGAAGACCTGCCTGGCGGTGTGCAGGACCTGTTCCGCGCCGGCCGCGCCGGCAATGCCGTCGGACAGCACGGCCAGCACGTAGCCGGGTGCGCGGGCGCCGGTCATGAGCGCGACCCGGTCGTTCTGCTGGGGGCGGTTACCGATGTGCTGCGCGGTTCCCGCTTCTAACTTGTATGAGATCATAAACGTGGCTTTCCGATGCCGCCATGCCGGACTTTGTTGGCGGCAACGACAGTGTAGTTTAAACTATGCACCGGTTTGCACTGGAGTTGCAAGCCGTAACAATGAATAGCGCGCCGCCCCGAGCCAGCGGGCGTGCGTCTTCCACCCCTTCACGCTTAACTGTTCGGAAATGCCTAACATGATCGACGTCCAGGAGATCCACCGCCGTATTATTGAACTCGACGTGGAACATCGCGACCTCGACGCTGTCATCGACATGCTGACCCGCGACGGTCACGCCGACCAGTTGCAGTTGCGTCGTCTGAAGAAACGCAAGCTGCAGTTGAAGGACCACATCACACTGCTGAAAATGCAGTTGGTGCCGGACGTGCCGGCATAAGTCTCTGTTTTAAGCAGTTCACCTTGACCGATCATCTTCCCCTGTCCGGCGCCGAAGCCGGCCCCGACCTCGACGCCGAGCAGGCGCCTCTTGAACCTGCCGGCAAGTACGACGCCGAAGTCGACCGCATCTTCGGCGCCGGCGGTCCGCTCGCGCCCGCCGTCGGCACGTTCAAGCCACGCCAGTCGCAGACCGAGATGGCGAAGGCGATCGCGCACGCCATCGGCGAGCAGGGCACGCTGATCGCCGAGGCCGGTACTGGCACGGGCAAGACGTTCGCCTACCTCGTCCCCGCGCTGCTGTGGGGCGGCAAGACGATCATCTCGACCGGCACCAAGAACCTGCAGGACCAGCTTTTTTCGCGCGACATCCCGACCGTGCGCGCGGCGTTGCGCGCGCCGGTTTCGGTGGCGCTACTGAAAGGCCGTTCGAACTACCTCTGCCACTACCACCTGGAACGCACGCTGTCGAACGGCCGCCTGACGTCGCGCGACGACGTCGGCCACCTGCGCGAGATCTCGCGCTTCATCAAGATGA
>JBJMVU010000163.1:0-16548 GCA_045810485.1 Massilia sp.
ATGCCCACGTGGCGGAATTGGTAGACGCGCATGGTTCAGGTCCATGTGCCGCGAGGTGTGGGGGTTCGAGTCCCTCCGTGGGCACCAAAAGCTACCCTGTTGTTGCAGTACCCGGTTGTTGATATGCCCACGTGGCGGAATTGGTAGACGCGCATGGTTCAGGTCCATGTGCCGCGAGGTGTGGGGGTTCGAGTCCCTCCGTGGGCACCAAAAGCTATCTGGCCTTGATGGCCTCCAGGATACTGGCGCAAAACGCCGCAATCTTTGCAAAAGGATTGCGGCGTTTTGCGTTTCAGCGTACGTCGCCGACCGCTACCGGATCCAGATGCGCCGCCAGGAACGCGCCGATACGCCGCTCGTAGTCCTCGGGCGCGTACGCATGCAGGTTCACGTGCGCGGCGCCCTCCACCATCCACAACTCCTTCGGCTGTGCGGCCGCCGCGAATAAACGCTGTGTTTCGGCCCGCGTCGTGTGCAGGTCGGCGCTGCCGGACGCGATCAGCACCGGCGCCTTCACTTGCCCCACGTATTTGATCGGGTGCAGCGCATCCGGCCGGATACGCAGGCGCAGCGGCAGCTGCCACAGCAGCAGCGCGGACAGCGGCCCGCCCACGGGCCCGAGCCGCATGCGCAGGCGGTTGGCGACGGCTTCCTCGATCGTCGGGTACATCGATTCCAGCACGACGGCGTCCACCGGCGGACAGTCGCGGCACAGCACGAGCGACGCCGCCCCCAGCGATACCCCGATCACGCCGATGCGCTGCCCCGGCGCCCGCCGCCTGAGCTCCTCGAGCGCGGCCCGGACGCCATCCGCCTCGCGCAGGCCGAACGTGACGAAGGATGCGGTGCTGGCGCCCTGGCCCGGCAGGTCGATCAGCAGGACGGCATAGCCCTGGGCGTTGAGGAAGCGGGCGCGGTCGGCCATGTCGCGGCGGTCGCCGTGGATCCCGTGCAGCAGCAGGATCGCGCCGCGGCCCCGCCCCGGCAGATACGAACCCACGACGCGCTGGTCCGGCGCCGCGCGCAACAGCATGTCCTCGAAGCCGGGGCCGGACAGCGTGACGGGGCGCGGTTCGACGGCGATCAGCTTCGAACCGACCGCCCACACGATGGCGGCGCCCACCAGCACGAGGACGGCGAGTGCGATCAGGCAGGCGGAGAGCGGCAGGCGGAGCGGCATGTCGACCATTAGACCGCAACGCCGCCGTACGGTCCAGCCGGATGATTCAGTGGGCCGCCAGATCGTCCAGGATCGGGCAGTCGGAGCGGGCGTCGCCGTGGCAGGAACCGGCCAGGCTGGCCAGGGTGCGCTTCATCGCTTCCAGCTCGGCGATCTTGCGGTCCAGCTCGTTGATGTGTTCGAGCGCCAGGCGGCGCACGTCGGCGCTGGCCCGGTGCTTGTCGCGCCACAGCGCCAGCAAATCCGCGATCTGGTCCAGCGAAAAGCCCAGCGCACGGCCGCGGTGGATGAATTGCAGCATGCGCACGTCGGCGCCGCCGTACAGCCGGTACCCCGCTTCCGTGCGCCGCGCCGGCGGCAGCAGGCCGATCGATTCGTAATGACGCACCATCTTGGCCGTCACGCCGGACGCCTTCGCCGCCTCGCCGATATTGAAATAGGTGTCGTTCATGGCGCCCAGCATACACCTTCCCACGATGGGAAGCTCAAGGGTCGCTTGACTTGCAGCGCCAAGCGGTTAAGCTCGGCGAACCATGAAGAAGACTGTACTCATCGCATTGAGCATCGCGCTGGCCGGCCCGGTCGTCCTGAACGCCGCGCCGGCGCCGTGGTATCACTGGCGCAGCAAGAGCACCGGCACGATCGTCTGTTCGCAGACGCCGCTCGGCGAAGGCTGGGCGCGCGCCGAGGGGCCCTATCGTGACGCCCGTTGCGAAAAACCATTGCCTGCTAAATAATCCACCAGAGGAGTTCGCAACACGAAGGTCGCCGTAGTTTCCTAACCGAGGAGAAATCGATGTTCAACAACCCCGAGCAATTCGCATCCGCCACCAAGACCCTGTTCGACCTGCAGATGCAGACCTTTAATGCCCTTGCCAGCAAGGCCGTGCAGGGCGTCGAGCAGGTGGTGGCGCTGAACCTGGCGACCGCCAAGCAATCGATGGAAAACACACTGGAGGCCAGTCGCCAGTTCAGCCAGGCGCCGGATCCGAAGGCGGCCATCGATGCCCTGTCGGCGCGCGTGCAGCCGGGCGTGACGGAAGCGACGGCCTATGGCGAACAGCTCAAGCAGATCATCGGCGACATCAAGAATGAGTTCGAGCAGGCCGCCGACACCCATCTGGCCGAAGCGAAGAACACCCTGTCCGCGCTGATCTACGACGTGACGCAAAACGTCAAGCCGGGCCAGGAAAACGCGGTGGAGATCATCAAGGCCGCGATCGAGAACGCGTTCAAGGGCTACGAGCAGGTGACGCAATCGACGCGCGAGGCCATGCACCGCGTCGAGGAGGAGGTCGCGCGCGCGACCGAGCGGCTGAAGGCCGCCCAGGCGCAAGGGCAGACGCCGCACTGATCAGGACGGCCGCGCCCCCACGCCCAGCATCTCTTCGATGTGGGCGAACGTCGCGTCGTCCTTCACCACCGACCGCAGCCACACATGCAGCGGTTGCTCGCCCCAGTGCGCGGCCTTGTCGGCCAGGTAGGCGACAGGGCTGTGCGGCTCGGTGCGGCGGAAATAATCCGCGACCGCGCGCAGCTGGGCCAGCGCCTGGGCGCGCGTTTGCAGAGGCCCCTCCGCCGCCGGCGCCGCCCCCATGACGACGACGTCGGTCGCGCCGGTGGGCGCCGCCGCTTCCTTCAACACCGGCCTGATGAACAGGACGAGGCTCTCCAGTCCCGAGCGCGCGGCGCTGAAACTGGGACCGTCCGCCCCCACCACCGCGTCGACGCTCTTTTCCAGCCGGTCGATCGCGTCCGCGCAATGCTCGCAGTCGCGCATCAGGTTCGCATAGAACGCCTGCGACGTGCGCTGGCGCGCCGCTTCCAGTTTCGCCGGCGCATCGCCGCCCTGCATGCGCGCGACGTCAAAATCGCGCAGCGCGTGGCCGTCCGCGCCGTCGGTGAGCGGCACGCCGCGCAGCCACGGCGCGATGCGCGCGGCCAGCCAGGCCAGGTTGCCGATGCGGCGCTCGACGCCATCCTCGTCCGGCAGCGGATACAAACCTTCCCAGTACCGCTCGCACAGCATCGCGGTCAGCAGCAGGCTATCGGCGAGCGCACGCACGCCGGCCATCTGCACGCTGGCTTCGGCCAGCCAGACGGCCAGCTGCAGGTCCTTGCTGCGCTTTTCGATCAGCTGGGCGCACTCGCGGCCGACGAATTTCCAGTCCGCCTCCTTCAACTCGGTGACCCAGGCGCCCTGCTCCAGTGACGGATCGTCGGCCTGGCGCGCACGCACGATGGCGTCGATCTCGCTGGAAAACGCGAGGTCTTCGCCGCAGGGCTTGTCCGCGCTCACGGGCGCTAGCAGCCGTTCCAGGTTCAGCATGATGGTCTCCTCACGCCGGTTCGACGACGTACTTGATCTTGCCGGCCTTGGTCGCGCCGACCTTCACCCGGCCGATCGCACCGCCTTCCGCCATGCGCGCCAGCACGGTGTCCGCGATCTCGGGCAGCAGCGTGCCGTTCAGGATCGTGTCGACGTTGCGCGCACCGGAATCGACCTCCGTGCAGCGCGCCAGCACGGCCGCCACGAGCGCGTCGTCGTATTCGAAGCGGGCGTTGTGGTTGACGGCCACGCGCTGCTTGATGCGGTCGAGCTTGAGCCGGATAATGTTGGCGAGGACGGCGTCGTCGATCGGATAGAACGGCACCACCGTCAGGCGGCCGAGGAACGCGGGCTTGAAATGCTTCATGAGGCTGGGGCGGATCAGTTCCGCCAACTCGTCCGGCGTCGGCCGCTCGCTTGGCGCCTTATTCAGGCAGGCCTGCATGATCTGGCTCGAGGCCGCGTTCGACGTCAGGATGATGATCGTGTTGCGGAAGTCGATCTGGCGGCCTTCGGCATCGTCCAGCACGCCCTTGTCGAACACCTGGAAAAACAGTTCGAGCACGTCGCCATGCGCCTTTTCGACTTCGTCGAGGAGCACGACGCTGTACGGATTGCGGCGCACGGCTTCCGTCAGCACGCCGCCCTCGCCATAGCCGACATAGCCCGGCGGCGAGCCTTTCAGGCCCGACACGCTGTGCGCTTCCTGGTATTCGCTCATGTTGATGGTGACGAGTTTGCGTTCGCCGCCGTACAGCAGGTCCGCGAGCGCGAGCGCCGTCTCCGTCTTGCCGACGCCGGACGTGCCGACGAACAGGAACACGCCCTTCGGCTTGTTCGGATCCTCGAGGTTCGCGCGTGCCGTGCGCACGCGCTGGGCGACGATGCCGCTGGCGTGGCCCTGGCCGAGGATCCGTTCGTCCAACAGGCCCTGCAAATTCATCACGGTGCGGATCTCGTCCTTCACCATGCGCCCGAGCGGGATGCCGGTCCACGCGGCGACGATGGCGGCCACCGTCTGGCCGTCGACCTGCACGGGCACGAGCGGCGACTCGCCCTGCAGCGCATGCAGGTCCGCGATCCTGGCGCGCAGTGCGGGACTGTCGCCCTGCCCCGCTTCCAGCCGCGCGCGCATCGCGTGGATCTCGGCGCACAGCGCCTGCTCGGCATCCCAGCGCGCACGCAGGCGCTCCTGTTCTTCCAGCGCCGTGCCCCGTTCCGCGCGCAGCGTGGCCAGCGCGGCGGCGTGGTCCGCACCCGCGCTTTCCTCGCGCACGAGGGCCTGGATGCGGGCGTCGAGACGCTCGACCGTGCGCGTGCAATCCTCCAGCACGGCGGGCGTCGCCTTCTGGCCCAGCGCGACCTTGGCGCACGCCGTATCGAGCACGCTGACCGCCTTGTCCGGCAGCTGGCGCCCGCTGATGTAGCGGTGCGACAGGCGCACGGCTTCGACGATCGCCTCGTCGTAGATGCGCACGCCGAAATGCGCCTCCATCAGCGGCGCCATCGCGCGCAGCATCGCGCTCGCCGTCTCCTCGTTCGGTTCCTCGACCTTCACGACCTGGAAGCGGCGCGCCAGCGCGGCATCCTTCTCGAAATATTTCTTGTATTCGCTCCACGTGGTGGCGGCCACGGTACGCAGCTCGCCGCGCGCCAGCGCGGGCTTCAGCAGGTTGGCCGCGTCATTCTGGCCGGCCGCGCCGCCGGCGCCGATCATGGTGTGCGCCTCGTCGATGAACAGGATGATCGGATGCAGGCTTTTCTTGACCTCGTCGATCACGTTCTTCAGGCGGTTCTCGAACTCGCCTTTCACGCTCGCCCCGGCCTGCAGCAGGCCGAGGTCCAGCGTGTGGATTTCCACACCGCGCAACACGTCCGGCACCTCCCCCTGCGCGATGCGCAAGGCCAGGCCTTCGACGACGGCCGTCTTGCCGACGCCCGCTTCGCCCGTCAGGATCGGATTGTTCTGGCGCCGGCGCATGAGGATGTCGATCACCTGCCGGATCTCGGCGTCGCGCCCGATCACGGGATCGACCTTGCCCTCGCGCGCACGCGCCGTGAGGCAGGTCGTGTACTGGTCGAGCGCGGGCGTCTTGCCGGGCGCGCTCCCCTGCAGTTCGGTGACGGGGTCCGCGGACGGCGCCGGCGGGGCGGCCAGCACCGCGGGCGCTTCGTCCGAACCATGCGTGAGCTTGTCGAAATCGTGTTTCAGGCGGTCGAGCGGGAAGCCGGCGAAATGGCGCGACGCGCGCTGGGCCAGTTGCGCGAGGCCCGGCTCCGTCAGCAGCGCGAGCAGCAGGTGGCCGCTGCGGATGTGCTGCGGTTGTCCCGACGCCCCCAATGAAGCGATCAGCCACGCATGCTCGAACAGCACCGGCAAATGGCGCGAGAACACGGGCGTGCGCGCGCTGCCCGACGGCAGGCGCTCGACTTCGCGGCGCAAATCGGATTCGAGGCCGGTCAGGCTGACGTCGGCCGCGCGCGCCATCATCACGAGGTCGCTCCCGGGCTGCTCCAGCAGCGCGAGGAACAGGTGCTCGATGTCGACTTCGTACTGGCCGAGCCCGACGCAGATGCCGGCCGCCCGCGTGGCGGCCGCGCGCGTGACGTCGTTCAGCTTGGCGATCAGCGTCTTCAGGTTGATGTCCATGTCGATCTCCTTGGTGTGGTGGCCTTGCTGATCGCGTAGTTCAGCGAGGATGGCTGCAGCACGGCGTTGAAATTGACCGGTTCGACGCCGGGGCCGGCGTGCAGGGTCGCATTGATCACGAAATTGAGACGGTTCACGCCGCCCTGCCCGGGGGCCAGGACGGCGCTGACGTTTTTCAGGCGCGGTTCATGGCGCTCGATCGCATCCTTCAGGCAGGCGCAGATCGCGGCCCGGTCCTCGCTGCTCGACAGGCAGAACGCGGCAAAGTCGGTCAGGCCATAGTTCAGGATGGAGGCGCGCGCCAGCGGCCAGGCGTCGAACGCTTCGGGCGGCATGCCGGCGCGGGCATTCAGCAGCGCTTCCAGGTCGCGTGCGACGTTGTCCTTGAGCTGCTCGCCCCCTGGACGGCCGGGGTGGACCCGCTCGCCCATCAGGCGGTCGAGCAGGCCGGGAAGATAGGCTGTCATCGCTGCTCCCGTCTTCAAGTCTTGGTAATAGGCCGCAGCAAAAAAACCGCGGCCCTGAGGCCGCGGAAGACGCGGGGCAAAATGGAAAATGCAGCGCGCGTCAGACGACCCGGTTGGTGGCCAGGTCCCAGCCGCCCGACGTGTTGCCGCCGGCGCCGCCGCCGATCTTCTGCTGGGTGTACTTCCACTTGATCTTCGAGAATTTCAGGCCGACCTTCTCGTGCAGGAAATCGCCTTCCGCGACCGTCGGCATGACGGAACCGATCAGCACGTTCTCGATCTCGATCTCGAAGTACTTGACTCTTTCGCCCTGCCCGTCGGCGCGCATGAACTCGAACTTCGCCTTCGGGATGGTCTTGCCCGACGAGCAGGTCTGCAGCAGCAGCGGCGAGGACAGGTCGGCCAGCTTGGCGATCTCGATCTCTTCGTGCTCGCAGCGCTCGGCCGTATGGCCGCCGCCCGTCGACGCCGTCGCCGACTTCGGCTGGGTCACGCCCCAGTTGACCGATTTGCACTCGATCCAATCCTTGTGCTTGTCGTCGGCCGACTCGCCCTTGATGCCGTCGATTTGCAGGTACACGTCAATTGCCATGTTCTACTCCAGTTCAGGTTATTGAAAGAATCAGTTCTTGGTCGACTGCGGCAACTCCGCGACCAAACGGAGCGAAACGGACAATTCGTCGAGCTGAAAATGGGGGCGCAGGAACGACACGGCCCGGTAGACGCCCGGCCGCCCGGGCACCTCGGCCACCTGCACGCTCGCTTCGCGCAGTGGGAATTGCGCCTTCTGTTCCTGGCTCGCGTTGTCGTCGAGGAGGACGTATTGCGTCAGCCAGCGATTGAGGTAATCCTCGACGTTCGACGCGGCGGCGAAGCTGCCGATCTTGTCGCGCATCATGGCCTTCATGTAGTGCGCGATGCGCGAGACGGCAAAGATGTATTGCAGCTGCGACGACAGCAGCGCGTTCGCATTGGCGGCCTCGTTCGCATACTTGCGCGCCTTCTGCGCCGACTGCGCGCCGAAGAACGCCGCGTACGACGTGTTCTTGCAGTGCACGAGCGAAATGAAGCCCAGGTCCGACAACTCTTTCTCGCGCCGGTCCGTGATCGCCAGCTCGGTCGGGCATTTCAGCGCAATCTCGCCCTCGTCCGTCTTGAACGTGTGCGTGGGCAGATTCTCGACGAGGCCGCCGCCTTCCACGCCACGGATCGCCGCGCACCAGCCGTAGTCCTCGAACGCCTTCGTCAGCTTGGTCGCGAACGCGTAGGCCGCGTTACACCACAGGTATTTCTGGTGGTCGGTGCCGTCCACCTCCTCGACGAAATTGAAACCTTCCGTGGCGGTGCCGTCGGCCGGGTTGTACGGTAGCCGGCCCAGGAAGCGCGGCAAGGTCAGGCCGACGTAGCGCGCATCCTCGGATTCGCGGAACGCCTTCCATTTCGCGTATTCGACGGTGTCGAAGACCTTGGCGAGGTCGCGCGGCTTGCCCAGGTCGCCGAAGCTCTCGACGCCGAACAGTTCCGGCCCCGCCGACGTGATGAACGGCGCATGCGCGGCCGCCGCCACGTGCGACATCTGCTCGAGAAAATAGATGTCCTCGGGCTGGCGCGTGATCTCGAAATCGCCGATCAGCGTGCCGTACGGTGCGCCGCCGAAGCTGCCGAATTCTTCTTCGTAGACTTTCTTGAACAGCGTGCTCTGGTCGAATTCCAGCGCCGACTGGAAGTCCTTCACGAGATCGCGCTTGCTCGCGTTGAGCATGCGCACCTGCAAGCCGTTGCTCGTCGCCGTGTTCTTGACCAGGTAGTGCAGCCCGGTCCAGCTGCGCTCCAGCTTCTGGAATTCCGGCGCGTGCATGATCGCGGACAGCTGGGCCGAGATCATCCGGTCCAGTTCCGCCAGGCGCGCGTCGATCGTGGCCGACAGGTTCGTCGACACGACCATCGTGCCCTCCATCACCTGGCTCACGAGCTCGGAGATGATGTCGCGCGCCCGTTCGTGTTCGCTGCTCGATTTCGCCACCCGGCTCTGTTCGACGATCTGGTCGAGCAGGGACATGTCCAGTTCGCCGGCCTGCGCCGGCACGGCGTTCGCCGTCTCGAGGATCGCGCTCATGCTTCCTCCTTGCCCGGGTTGCCGCCGCCCTTGCGCAGGCTGCCGAGTTTTTCCGTGTTGGACAGCACGTCGTTGAGCAGGTCTTCCAGCTTGTCGTTGCCGGCCAGCTTGTTGCGCAGGTCGGCCAGCTTGCCGCGCGCTTCCAGCAGGCCCTTCAACGGGGCCACCTGCTGCACGACGGCTTCCGGGCGGAAGTCGTCCATCTGCTTGAACTGCAGCTGCACGGCGAACTCGCCGCCTTCCGCCGACAGATGGTTTTCCACGCGGAAGCTCGTCGCGGGAGCCACGCCGCCCAGCACCTCGTCGAAATTGTCGGCGTCGACGTTGACGAACTTGCGGTCCTTCAGGCGCTTCTTCGGCGCGTCGGGATCCGTGCCGAAGTCGCCCAGCACGCCGACCACGAACGGCAATTCCTTGTTCTCGACCGAGTCGCCGATCTCGACGTCGTACGTCATCTGCACGCGCGGCGCGCGCACCTTCTGCAGGCGTTTCTGCACGCTTTCATTCTTTGCCATGTCGACTCCAGTGGGCTGTGGACGGATTATTTGAGCGCGCCGAACGGATCGCTCGATGCTGCAGAACGGGCGGCGGACGCGGCGCCGACGGCCTTCTTGAGCGTCTCCTTCGTGCGCGAGGGGGCCGGACGGCTGTTCGGCACCAGCACGTCTTCGTTGAGGCTCGTGCGCAGCAGCTTGGCCAGGTCCTGCGCCTCCGTCCGCACATTGCCCGTCAAATTGTTTTTCTGGCTCAGGTCGGACAACGCCTTGCTCGTCACGCGCAGGCCGCTGACGGCGACGATGCTGTTGGAAAGCGTGTCGTCCGGATCGCGCTCGAGCGCTTCCAGCGCGTCGACGATCGCCTCGCCGTAATTCGTGCTGTCGAAGTGCATCTGGGCCATGCGCACCCACGGCGTCTTGTCGGTCGGGAAGGCAGTGCCGGCATTCTTCAGGATCACATAGGCCTTGTCGTTCTGGCCCGCCAGCACGGCGGCGTCCACTTCAGCCATCGCACTCGCCATCGTCGGCGCCGACTTGGCGGCATGGCTGGCCGCCGGCGCGGTACTGGCACAGGCCGACAACAGCACGACACAGGTGATGGGCACCGCGGCAAGCGGCATCAGGCGTTCGAAGGTCATCTGGCTCTCCCGGGTTGAAATCAGACGCCATTATTGGTGAACGATTTCCCGGGGGAATTGCGTGCCATCAACGCAGCTTTGCCGCGCGATTGCGCCTTGTCGAAGACACGGTTGCATGGGTATTGCGCCTGCTCAGGGTACATGGCGGGCGATCCCGTTAAATCTTCCTGTCCTGTTTACCAGATGCAAGGAACGCCGATGAAACGAACCTGGATCGTGTTATGCGTCGCCTGCCTGCTCGGCGGTTGCGGCGGCGGCATCGGATTGCGCAAGCCCGCTCCCGTGCCGGAATCGCAACAGCCGCCGCGCAGTGTCGTCGTGCACCTGCATGCGGCGCAGCGGCTGAACGTCGAAGCGCGCGGCAGCTCGCTGGCGCTGCTGGTCAAGATCTACAAGCTGCGCCAGCGCGGCGCGTTCGACCAGGCGCCTTATGCCGCCTTCCTGTCGCCGCAGGCGGAACGCGAGGCCCTCGGCGCCGATCTCGTCGACGTCAGGGAAGTGACGCTCGTGCCCGGCCAGCGCCTCGACGTCAGCGACCGGCTCGCGCGCGACACGCCCTGGCTCGGCGTCGTCGCCCTGTTCCATGCGCCGGCGGGGAACGCCTGGCGCGCCGTCATCCCGGCCGCCGATGCCGAAGGGGCCGGCATGACCATCGGCCTGCATGCCTGCGCGCTGTCGGCCGGCGACGCCGTCAAGCCTTTGTCTCTTGTCCACTGTCAATAAGCGCCGCGACGTTTCCAGCAAGCTAGAGATTTGTGAAGGGAGGCTCATGAACATTCCGTCGAAAGTCTTGTGGGGCGAAGGGTTGTTCCTGCGTCCCCAGCACTTCCAGCAGCAAGACCGCTACCACGAAGCGCGCCTGAACGAGACGGCCACTGCCCTGCATCCGTATTGCTGGGGCGTGCGCAGGCTCGCCATCGACACCGATGCCCTCAAGGCCGACACGCTGCGCGTAACCGAGCTGGCGCTGATCTTCGCGGACGGCGACCTCGTGCGCGCGCCGGACCAGGATCCGCTGCCGGCGCAGGTCCGCCTGGACGAGCTGCCGCCCGACGTCCAGACCATCACCTTTCACGCGGCGCTCCCCGTGCTGAAGGCGCACGGCGAGAATTGCGCCGAGCGGGGCGCGACGCGGCCGGATGCGCGCTTCGGCCAGCGCGAGCACGACACGCAAGACCTGTTCAGCCAGGCCGCCCCGGCCCCGGTGGCCTACCTGACCCGCACCGTGCGTCTCGTGTCCGAGCTCGACGCGCTCGACGCCTACGACAGCTTTCCGCTCGTGCGCCTGCAGCGCGTGGCGACGGGCGGCTTCGAGATCGACCAGGCATTCACGCCGCCCAGCCTGTCGATCGCGGGCGCCCAGGGCCTGCATGCGCGCCTCGTGCGCCTGATGGAAAAACTGCTGGCCAAGGTCAACGCCCTGTACGGCCATTACCGCGAACCGGGCCGGCACGTCGTCGAACTGCGCGGCGGCGACGTCGCGTCGTTCTGGCTGCTGCACACGGTCAGCACGGGCTACGCGGCACTGACCCATTACCTCGCCCATCGGGAACTGCATCCGGAGCGCCTGTTCCAGGAGCTCTTGTCGCTGGCCGGCGGCCTGATGACGTTTTCGCGCACGGCCCGGCTGGAAGACCTGCCGGCCTACGCGCACCAGGATCCCGGGCCGGCCTTCGCCCGCCTGGACGGCATCCTGCGCGAACTGCTCGACACCGTCATCTCGTCGCGCTACTTCGCCATCGCGCTGTCGAACGACCGCACGTCCTACCACCTGGGCGCGCTCGACTCCGGCAAGATCAATGCGCAAACGACGCTTTATCTCGGCGTGGCCGCCGACCTGCCGGCGCTGCAGCTGGTCGACATCGTCCCGCTGCGCTTCAAGATCGGCGCCCCGGAAGACGTCGACAAGCTGGTGCTCACCGCCATGCCCGGCGTGAAGCTGGCGCATGCGGCCCAGGTGCCCGGCGCGCTACCCGTGCGGCCCGACATGGTGTATTTCGTGCTCGAGAACCGCGGGGTGCTGTACGACAGCATGCTCAAGGCGCAGGCCATCTCGATCTACGTCCCGAACGGGATCCGTGACCTCAAACTCGAACTGATTGCGATCGCAGCATGAACCATCACGTCGAACGGCGCGCCGCGCCCTCTCCACGCGGCGCCGCCGGCACCGCCCCCGCCGCTCTCGTCGACCTGATGGTCGAGGGATTCTATGCCCTGTTCCTCCTCAAATGCGGCTGCGGTCCGCAGGACCAGGCCGCCTTCGCCGACCGCATGACCGGCTTCCTCGGCGACATCGACCGCAGCGCCAGATCGCTGGGCATCCCGGCGGACGACGTGACGGCCGCGAAGTACGCGTTCTGCGCGGCCGTCGACGAGATCATCCTCGGCTCCGACTACGCCATCCGTGAAGCGTGGGAGACCCGGCCCTTGCAGCTGCGCCTGTTCGGCGACCAGCTCGCCGGCGAACATTTTTTCCAGCGTCTGGAAGACCTGCGTGCCAAGGGCAGCGCCCACCTGCAGGCGCTCGAGGTGTATCACCTGTGCCTGCTGCTCGGCTTCCAGGGCCGCTTTGCCCTGGACGGCCGGGACAAGCTGAACTACCTGACGGCCCGTCTGGGCGACGAGATCGCCCGCATGCGCGGCAAGAGCCGCACCTTCGCCCCGCACGCGGAGCGGCCCGACCAGATCGTCCACAAGCTCAGGAGCGACACGTCACTGTGGGTCCTGTGCGGCGTGTTCGCGCTGGCCGGCCTCGGCGCCTACCTCGGCTACCGCAGCGCGCTCGGGCACGAGACGGACCGCGCACTGGTCACCTACAACGACCTCATCAAGCTGCCGCCGCGGTCGGCCAATGTGACGATCACGCTGCCGTGACGTGGAGGTGCGCGAACGTCTGCATAACGAGCGCGACCGCTGCATCGACACCGCGCTCGGTCTGCATCGCGCGGGCGATGTCCGCAGCACCCGCCGCCATCGCCGGCGATGCCAGCACGTGACCGAGCCTCCGCGCCAGGGCCGGCGCAGTTGCATTGCGTCGTTTCACCACGCTACCCGCAATGCCCAGGCGGCGCAATTCCCGGCCCCAGTGCTCCTGCTCGCTGATGTTGGCGACGACGACCGACGGCTTCCCGGCCCGCATGACCGACTGCGTCGTCCCCGCGCCGCCGTGATGCACGACCGCGCGGCAATGGGGGAAGATCGCGTGATGCGGCGCGGCCGCGACGTACAGGATGTCGCCGTCGGACTGGAATCCGCATGCCGCGGCGGACGGCGCCTGGATGATGGCGCGGCAACCGGCGAGACGCGCCGCGTCGGTCAGCAGGCGCAGCGCCTGCGCCTGTCCCGTGGGGTCGCGCGGCATCCAGCTGCCGAACGTCATATAGACCGGCGCGTTGCCGGCGGCGAGAAAACCGGCCAGGTCGGACGTGAGGTTTCCTGCCATGTCCAGGTTCGGGGTATCGAGGAAGCCGCAAACGCGGATCGGCACGGGCCAATCCGGCTGCGCCCGGCAGATCGTGGGGCTCACCGCGGCCAGCGTCAGATGCCTGGAAAGCCAGACCTGCGTGACGACGTCCTGCAGCGGCGGCATGCCGAGCTGCCTCCGCAACCGGTCGGGATAATGCTTCAGTGTACGGTTGAGCAGCGTCCGCGTCAGCCACCAGAGCATGCGATGGATGCGCCTGCCGGCGCCGGGCGCCGTCAGCGGATGGTCGAAGTCGCTGGGGATCGCCGCGTGCGACAGCAGGACGCTGACATACGGCCGTCCCGCCGCCTCCGCAGCGGTCTGCAGCGGGTGCATGAAGTAATGGCCGATCAGCACGTCGGACTCGGCGCACAGGCGGCGCGCGGCGTCGAACATGGCGTCCTCGACCGGCGCCAGGCACAGGCGCAGGATAGTCGCCATCTGCGTCATCGGATTGCGGATGTCGTACGCCGTCCGGCCGACCGTCTCCTGCTGCGCCGGCGTAAGCACGGGAGACGCGACGACGCTGATCCGCACGCCGTTCGCCGACACCATGCCCTCGTAGGCGCCGCTGTCGACGCAGGTGATCACGAGATGGACATCGTTTCCCGCTGCCTGCAGGCCTTCCGCGAGTGCCAGGAAGGGCCGGATGTCGCCGTGGCTGCCCCACGTTTGCATGCCGATTTTCATACGCTCTATTGCAAGGGTATTAACCTTGCAAATATACAATAAACAAGCGCGTGGGGCTATTGGACGACCTTGAATTCGATGCGGCGGTTGCGCGCCCGCCCCTCCGGCGTGCGGTTGTCGGCCACCGGACGGTCCGGGCCTTCACCGGACACGGCGATCATGTCGGGCTTGATGCCGCGCCCGACCACATAGGCCTTGACGGCCTCCGCGCGCGCCTGGCTGAGCGACAGGTTGCCGGCGCGCGAGCCGGCGTTGTCCGTATGGCCGATGACTTCGACCCGCTTGTCCTTCAGGCGCAGCAGCGCCACGCTCATCTGGTCGAGGATGGCTTTGCCGGAATCCGTCAGCGTGGCCTGGCCCGACTCGAATTCGATGATGCGGTTGGCGAGCGCCGCATCCAGCATCCCCTGCTCCGAAGCCGCCACGCGCAAGCCGTTGTTGACCGTGTAGCCGGGGTCCAGCGCCAGCGCGATGTCGCTCGCGATCTGCGTGCGTTGGGCTTCGCTGGCGACGTCGCCGCGCAGGCTGACGCTGGTGCCGTCGACCTGCAGCTGACCGCGGCTGATCTGTTTGAGGTTCGGACCGATCAGCTTGCCGACGTGGTCGTTCCAGTTCGCCGGCATCGAGACCCGCCCGACTGCGAGCTGGTCCACGATCCGGTCGGCGCCGTACACCGCGCGCAGGCGGGCCAGCAGGGCCGCCTTGCTGGCATCGTCGCCGACCGTGCCCGACACGACGATGGGCGCCGTGGCTTGGACTGGCGTCTGCGCGCGGACAGGCGCGCTTGTGACGGCCGCAATGGCCGCGTAAAGGATCAATGTCTTCAGAATCAAGGCGCGGCTCCGATAAAGGTTTTCAGGAACAGTTCGTGCGCAAGCCGCAGGGGCAGCGCCGGCTGCTCGAGATAGCTGGCCAGTGCGCGCACGTCGACGTCCAGGCCGAGCTGCTCGTCGATCCAGGCGTTGTCTTCGAGATGCACCTGCTGGTCGGCGGCCACGATCGGATCGATCAGCGCATGGAGCGTGCCGGCCGCCGCCCCGCCGAAGCCGACGACGAGGGCCGGGCGCTCGCGCACGCGGGTCACGAACAGCACGAGGTCGAAGCCGCTGCGTTGGATGAACGGCAACACCAGCTCGAGCCAGAAGGCCGCCGCCGCGTAGCGCTGGGCGCCCTCGCGCGGTAACGGCAGCACGAGGCTCTTGTGCAGGCTCGCAGGACGACTGTGCATGACGGGCTGCAGCAGCAGGCCCAGCCCGAGGATCATCCGGTTCGCCTCCAGGGCCAGTTGCGCCGTCAGCTCACCGATGGTGGACAGCGCCAGGTAGCTGTCCAGCGCGGCATCGTGCTCGCCGAGCGCCACGGGCGCGTCCGCGATCGCCTGCAGGTAGGCGCTCGGATCAGGGCTGCCCACTACCTGCGGCGCCATGCCATCGAGGTAATCCCACAACGGCGCGAAAGCGAGCGGGCAGCGTGCGACGAAGCCGGCGGGCTCCGGCACGTCGACGGTGCGCATCATCAGGAAGGGGAACCGGCGCCCCGAGCGGTCGTGGCTGGCGACGAGGTGGCCTGCGACGGCATGGCGGCGGTCCGGCCCGACGAACGCGAAACTGGCCGGGGCCATCACGTCGTAGTTCAGCTTCCAGCGCGCATCCGACGGCAGCCGCGTCATGACCTGCGCGATCCAGTCGTCCAGCATGCCGATGACGGGTTGGTCGTCGGCCAGCTTGATGAAGTCGCCGTGCGCCGGGACCTTGCCGAAATAGCCGATGCGGCTGACTGCAGGCACGCGCTGGGCAGCGCGGTTCGAGGGGCGGTTCATTGCGTCGCTCCCGCCAGTGCAGGGCCGGCGCCTGCGCCAGCGCGCCCGACGATGGCGTCCGGCAGGCGCAGGCCACGGAAGCCCTGGCTGGCCTGGGCATCGCCCGCCGACGTGTCGGTGCTGCTGATACGCTTCAGGTTGACCGCCACCGACACATTGCCGGCACTCCAGCGCAATTCATGCGTGCCCGCATCCAGGCGCTTCTTCGTCGCCGCCTCGATCATCTTCTGCAGACCGAACTGGCCCGGCTCGTTGAACAGTTCGACCGTGCGTCCGTCGAACGTCACTGCGCTGATCTTCGCGCCGCTGCTGCCCTGCGGGCCGGGATGCACCATGTTGACCCAGGCCGGCGGCGTGTTGCGATAGCGCAGCTGCTGGCCATCGATCTCGATCGTGAACTCGGTGACACCGGGCGCGGTCAGCGGCAGCAGCTGGAACACGGTCTGCGGACCGCCACCCGCGGCCACGCCATTCGCCGACAGGGGCGCCACCCAACCGGGGAAGCCGCTGACCACCTGCGGCGCCAGCGTGATGCCGATGTCGGCCCAGGTGCGGCTGGACAGCACGTCGCCGCGCCGCACCACCAACGGCCCCATGGTCGTGGCCACGAACTTGGCGACCGCGCCTTCAGGTCCGAACATCTGGCCGATCTCGGCCGCCCCCGCCTGCATCTGCGCGCCCGGCGAGAACGGGTATTTG
>JBJMVU010000164.1:0-6264 GCA_045810485.1 Massilia sp.
GACGCCGTTGGTCTCGGCCAGCTTGCGCGCCTGGGCGTCGGCACGGGCGTTGAAGCCGATGATGACTGCCTTCGACGCGGTCGCCAGGTTGACGTCCGACTCGGTGATGCCGCCGACGGCCGCGTGCACGATCTGCACCCGCACTTCCGACGTCGACAGCTTCTGCAGCGAGCCGACCAGCGCTTCCTGCGAACCCTGCACGTCGGTCTTGACGATCAGCGGCAGGTTCTTGACTTCGCCCTCGCCCATCTGGTCGAGGATGTTTTCCAGCTTCGCCGCCTGCTGCTTCGCCAGTTTCACGTCGCGGAACTTACCTTGACGGAACAGTGCGATTTCACGCGCCTTGCGCTCGTCGCCCATGACCATGACTTCTTCGCCGGCGCTCGGCACTTCCGTCAGGCCCTGGATCTCGACCGGGAAGGACGGACCTGCTTCGGTGACCGACTTGCCGTTCTCGTCCAGCATCGCACGGACGCGGCCGAAGGACGAACCCGCCAGCACGACGTCGCCGCGCTTCAGGGTGCCCGACTGCACAAGGATCGTCGCGACCGGGCCGCGGCCCTTGTCCAGACGGGCCTCGACGACGAGACCGCGCGCCAGCGATTCCACCGGCGCCTTCAGTTCCAGCACTTCGGCCTGCAGCAGCACGTTTTCCAGCAGGTCGTCGATGCCCTGGCCGGTCTTGGCCGACACCTGGACGAACGGCGACTCGCCGCCGTATTCTTCCGGCACGACGCCTTCCGCGACCAGTTCCTGCGTCACGCGGTCGGCGTTGGCGCCCGGCTTGTCGATCTTGTTGATCGCCACGACGAGGGGCACGCCGGCCGCTTTCGCGTGGGCGATCGCTTCCTTCGTCTGCGGCATCACGCCGTCGTCCGCCGCCACCACGAGGATGACGATGTCGGTCGCCTTGGCGCCGCGGGCACGCATCGCCGTGAAGGCCTCGTGACCCGGGGTATCCAGGAACGTCACCATGCCGCGCGGGGTGTCCACGTGGTACGCACCGATGTGCTGGGTGATGCCGCCGGCTTCGCCCGCCGCCACCTTGGCGCGACGGATGTAGTCCAGCAGCGACGTTTTACCGTGGTCGACGTGACCCATGACGGTCACGACCGGTGCACGCGGCTTGGCCTCGAACTCGTGGTGCTCGCCCTGGTCGGCCAGCAGCGCTTCCGGATCGTCGACGGCGGCCGGGAAGGCCTTGTGGCCCATCTCTTCCACCACGATCATCGCGGTTTCCTGGTCCAGCACCTGGTTGATGGTGCACATCTGGCCCAGCTTCATCAGCTGCTTGATGACTTCCGATGCCTTGACGGCCATCTTGTGCGCCAGTTCGGCCACGGTGATGGTTTCCGGCACGTGGACGTCCTTGACGATCGCCTCGGTCGGGGCCTGGAAGTTCGATTCGCGATCGTCGTGGCCGCCACGACGGCCGCCACGGCCGCCGCCCGCACGCCAGCCGTCACGGCCGCTCGGCGCCGCGTTGCCGCGACCCTTCGTGCCGCTGCTCGGACCGCCGCGTTTCTTGTCGTCGGACCAGGTCGAGGCCACGTTGGCCGACTTGATCGATTTCTTGTCGCCCGGCTTGGCGCGGGCACCAGCGCCATCGGCCGGCTTGGCGTCGGCCGGTTTCGCAGTCGTCGCCGGCTTGTGCAGCGTGCTCGGTTCGGCCGCTTTCGGCTTCGCAGCCGGCACCACTTCCGGCGCCTTGATCACGCGGCGCGGCTGGGCCATCATCGCCTTGATCTGGGCCACTTCGTCGGCCACGGCCTTGCGTGCACGCTCGGTGGCGGCAGCGCGTTCGGCGGCTTCCTTGGCGGCCTCTTCGGCCTTGCGTTTCGCTTCCTCGGCCGCGGCCTTCTTGGCTTCCTCGGCGGCGGCGCGCTTGGCTTCCTCGGCGGCATTGGCGGCGCCGGCGGATGCCTGCGTCGCTTTCTGCGCGTCGTTGGCGCGGGCCGCCTCGGCTTCCACGGCCTCGCGCTTGACGCGCTCTTCCGCGTCGCGCTTGGCCAGTTCCTCGGCCGCCTTGGCCTGCGCGGCCTTTTCGGATTCCAGCTTGGCCAGGCGTTCCTGCTTCTCGCGCAGTTCCGCTTCCTGGCGCGCGATCAGCTCCGCCTGGCGGCGTGCGTCTTCTTCGCGCCGCGCCTGTTCGGCGGCGTCGACGACCGGCGCCTCCTGGGCAGCCGCCTTCGGCGTGACGAGATCGTCACGCTGCACGAAGGTACGCTTCTTGCGCACTTCGACCTGGATCGTGCGCGACTTGCCGCTCGCGTCAGCCTGCTTGATCTCGGAGGTTTCCTTGCGGGTCACCGTGATCTTCTTCTTTTCGCCCGATTCGGCGGCACCGTGAGTACGGCGCAGATGGTTCAGCAGCTTATCCTTATCATCCTTGGACAAGGGATCTGACGTCGAACTTTTCTCGACGCCGGCAGAACGCAGCTGCGTCAGCAGCAAATCTGCAGGCATCTTCAGTTCGGTGGCAAATTGGGCTACGTTGTTACTCGCCATTCAGTCCTCTTTTCTATGTGTCGCGAGATGATAAAGAAATTTGCTAGCTTAATAAAGCGCGAAGACCGGAAAGCGTTGCGCTCCGGTCTATCGCGTCTCATTTATGCCTTGGCCGTTTCGACCTGGCTCCAGGCTTTCGCCTGGAGGGCCTTGGCCCGGTCGTCGTACTTGGCGTCGACCAGTTTCATCTCATCGTCGGTCACATCATTAAATTCATTCTTGATCAGTTCACGGGCACGCTCGGTCGGGAGCGCCAGGATGGCGCTGAACTCGTCGTAAGCCAGGCCCGCGAATTGCTCAAGGGTCTTGATACCGGCCAGACCCAGCTTGCCGGCGGTGGTGCGGTCCATCCCGTCCAGATTGACCAGCCCCTCTTCCATACCCTCGAGACCTTCTTCGGAAGCGATCGCTTCTGTCACCAGCGCGTCGCGTGCGCGGGTGCGCAGTTCGTTGACGGTGTCCTCGTCGAACGATTCGATCTCCAGCATTTCGGAGATGGGCACGTATGCGACTTCTTCAAGGCTCGAAAAACCTTCTTCGACCAGGATGTTCGCCACTTCCTCGTCCACGTCCAGCTTTTCCATGAACAGCGTGCGCACGGCAGCGGTTTCGTGGGCAGCCTTGTTGGCCGATTCCTCGGCCGTCATGATGTTGATCTTCCAGCCGGTCAGCTCGGACGCCAGGCGTACGTTCTGGCCCGAACGGCCGATCGCGATCGCGAGGTTTTCCTCGTCGACGACGACGTCCATCGCGTGCTTCTCTTCATCCACCATGATCGACGACACGTTGGCCGGGGCCAGCGCGCCGATCACGAACTGGGCCGGATCTTCCGACCACAGCACGATATCCACGCGCTCGCCGCCCAGTTCGCCGGTCACGGCCTGCACGCGCGAACCGCGCATGCCGACGCAGGTACCGATCGGGTCGATGCGCTTGTCCGCGGTAAAGACAGCGATCTTGGCGCGCACACCCGAATCACGGGCGGCCGACTTGATCTGCAGGAGACCCTGTTCGATCTCGGGCACTTCGAGTTCGAACAGCTTCATGATGAATTCCGGTGCGGTACGCGACAGGATCACCTGCGGGCCACGCATATTGCGGTCCACGCGCAGGATGTAGGCGCGGACGCGGTCGCCGATGCGCAGGTTTTCCTTCGGGATCATCTGGTCGCGCGGCAGGCGTGCTTCGATCTTGCCCGACTCGACGATCGCATCGCCGCGCTCCATGCGCTTGATGGTGCCGGTGACCAGCGCGTCGCCGCGCTCCAGGAAGTCTTGCAGGATCTGCTTGCGCTCGGCGTCGCGGACGCGCTGCAGCACGACCTGTTTCGTATCCTGGGCAAAGCGGCGGCCGAACTCGACCGACTCGATCGGTTCTTCGATGTATTCGTCGACTTCGATGTCGGGAATCTGTTCCTTGGCTTCGAAGTGCAGGATTTCCTGGTCGGGCAATTGCAGGCCAGCCTCGTCCGGCACGACGTGCCAACGGCGGAACGATTCGAATTCGCCGCTGTCGCGGTCGATGGACACGCGAATGTCGACCTCGCCTTCGTAGCGCTTTTTCGTAGCTTGCGCCAGGGCGAACTCGAGCGCCCCGAAGACCACTTCCTTATCGACGTTTTTTTCGCGCGCGAGCGCATCAACCAATAACAAAATTTCGCGACTCATGCTTTGCGACTCCTAAAATCCACCTTTGGCACAAGGCGTGCCTTGTCCAGTTCGGCCAGCGTAAACTCGAGCAACGCCGGACCATCCGTGCTTTCAAATTCCAACCCGATCTTGTCGCCCTGCGGCGCACGCAGGATGCCCGTCCAGGTCTTGCGGTTCGCGGTGCCGGGCATCGCGACGCGCAGCTTGACGGTGCATTCGCTGCCGGCAAAGCGTTCAAAGTCGGCCAGGGTGCGCACCGGACGATCCAGTCCGGGCGACGATACTTCCAGGCGCTCGTAGTCGATGTTCTCCACCGTCAGCACGTGCGACAGCTGGTGACTCACCGTGGCGCAATCCTCGACCGAGATCGGTCCCTTTTCGTCCGCCACCACCGCCGGGAAGTCGATAAACACGCGCAGGATGCCTCGCTCGGCCCGTTCGATATCGACGAGGTCGTAGCCCAGTCCGCTGACTGTCGTGGCGATCAAATCAAACAACTGCACAAGTTTCTCCACGGTCCGGTGCCGGACCCTTAAAACGATTCAACAAAAAAAAAATGGGCAACTGCCCATCTTTTGTATTCCCAACTGGAGCTTGTTCGCCAAAACAATATTGGGAAGCACTCGGGTTAGGACACGCATTATAACCCGATACAGGGTCGGCCGCAATCGCCGCACTGCAAAATGAACAGCTATGCAACAGTTTACTCCAATGGAGAACACGGCGCCGCGAGCAGTTCATTTTCGCGCGGCATGACCCAGATCATGCCCGCGCGATGTGGCGGATCAGCCCCGGCGGCCGCGGCGCGGCATGCCGTGGTCGCTCACGCGCGGCCCCTGGCTGCGGCGGTTCTGGCCGCCGCCGGCGAAGCCGAACGTCGTCTGCAGCGGATCCGGCTGGCGCGGGCCTTTCGCACCACCGCCACCGCCACCGCCGCCACTACGCGCCTGGCTGTTGCCGCGCGGCTGGCCGCCACCGAAGCCGCGACCACCCTGCCCCTGGCCCTGACCCTGGCCCTGGCCCTGACCCTTGCCGGCGCGACCGCCCAGGATGCCACCCTCTTCGCGGCCCGTGCCGACGCGCGCTACCGGCGGACCGAACGGATCGACGTTACGGTTGGCGTCGGCGCGGTCGATGCGGTTGCCGTTCGAGCGGTGGTCTTCATCGCCGCGACCCTTGGCGCCGCCCTGCGCCGGGCCCTTGCCCTGACCCTTGCCGACCGGAGCACCCTTGCCTTGCGCACCCTTCTTCTCGATGCCGAAGGCGTCGAGGAAGTTGCGGACGTCGTTTTCTTCCAGTTCTTCCCAGCGGCCGCGCTTGAGGCCCGACGGCAGGGTCATGGCGCCGTAGCGCGTACGGATCAGGCGCGAGACGGTGAGACCCACCGCCTCGAACATGCGGCGCACCTCGCGGTTGCGACCCTCCCCGATCACCACGCGGTACCAGCGGTTGACGCCTTCGCCGCCGCCATCGGCGATCTTGGTGAACGATGCGGTGCCGTCATCCAGTTCGACGCCGGCCAGCAGCTTCTGGCGCATGCCCTCTTCCAGCTCGCCCAGCGTGCGCACGGCGTATTCGCGGTCGATGTTGTAGCGCGGGTGCATCAGGCGGTTCGCCAGGTCGCCGGAATTCGTGAACAGCAGCAGGCCCTCGGTGTTGAAGTCGAGGCGACCCACGGCCAGCCACTTGCCCGTTTTCATGTTCGGCAGGCGGTCGAACACGGACGGACGGCCTTCCGGATCATCCGCGCTGACGATTTCGCCGGCCGGCTTGTGGTACACCAGCACGCGCGGCGGCTTGTTGTTGTTCACCCGGCGCTGCACCAGCTTGCCGTTGATGCGCACGGCATCCGTCGGCAGGATGCGCTGGCCGATGTGGGCCGGCTCACCGTTCACCGACACGCGGCCGGCGATGATCAGTTCTTCCATGTCGCGGCGCGAACCCAGGCCGGCTTCCGCCAGCACCTTGTGCAGCTTCGGCGCATCGTCGTCGGCGGTCAGGTCGCGGCGCGCGGTGGACGGCTTGCCCTGGCCACGACCGCCCTCGTGGGCATCGAAGTCGCCGGAGGTCACGAAGGAGATCACGGCGTCGGCATCGTTCGGCTTGC
>JBJMVU010000165.1:0-16145 GCA_045810485.1 Massilia sp.
TCCGTGTCGAAGTTCGGGCAGGACAGCGACATGAAGCGTCCCGCGCAGCCGGAAGAGCTGTCGCCGGCGTATGTTTATCTCGCATCGAACGTGTGCTCGGGCTACGTCACCGGCGTCGTGCTGCCGATCACAGGGTCGGTGGGCGAATAACCTCACGAGGAGTCGATCATGGCGAGGAGCATGTGGAAGGGTGCGATCAGCTTCGGGCTGGTACACATCCCGGTCGAGATGTATCCGGCGGCGAGCGACCAGGGGCTCGACCTGTCGATGCTCGACCGGCGCGACTTCGCGCCGATCGGCTTCAAGCGCTACAACAAGGCGACCGGCAAGGAAGTGTCGTGGGACGACATCGTCAAGGGCTATGAATACAGCGACGGCGAATACGTCGTGCTGACCGACGAAGACCTGCGCCGCGCCAATCCGGACGCGACGCAGACGATCGACATCCTCGCGTTCGTGAACGCCGAGCAGGTCCCGCTGATCTACTACGAACAGCCCTACTACCTCGCCCCCGGCAAGGGCGGCGACAAGGTCTATGCGCTGCTGCGCGAGACCTTGCGCGAAGTGGGCAAGATCGGCATCGCCAACGTCGTCATCCGCGTCAAGCAGCACTTGGCCGCCCTCGTGTGCGTGGGCGACACGATCGTGCTGAACACGCTGCGCTATCCGGACGAGATCCGTCCCACCGACGAACTGAAAATTCCTGCCGCGGACTCGAAGGCCGCGCAGGTCACGGACAAGGAACTGCAGATGGCCAGGGCGCTCGTCGAAGGCATGAGCGAGAAGTGGAAGCCGCAGCAGTACCACGACACCTATCGCGAAGACGTGCTGGCGCTGATCAAGAAGAAGGTCGCCGCCAACCAGACCAAGACGCTCACCGAACCGGAGCCGGAAGAAGAGAAACCGGCCAAGTCGAACGTCATCGACCTCGTCTCGCTGCTGCAGGCCAGCCTGGGCAAGAAGCCGGCGAAAGCCGCCGCGACGGACGACGACGACGACGACGACGACGAGCCGCCGCCGCGCAAGTCGAAGAAACCGTCGAAGGACGAGGACGCGGACAGCGACGACACGCCGCCGCCCCGCGCGCGCAAGGCGCCCGCGCACGCGGCCACGCACGCGAGCGCGAAACGCACGACGGCCGCCAAGTCGACCACGGCAAAGACCGCGACCAAAACGGCGGCCAAGCGCGCGACCGCCACGAAGGCCACGGCCAAGACTGCCGCAACCAAGGCGCCCGCCCGGCGCAGGAAGGCCGCCTGAGTGGATGTCGATACCTTGCTGGACCTGCTGCAATGGCCCGCGATGGCGGTCACGCTGGTGGCCGCCTTCCTCGTCGGCGCCCGTCACGCGAAGAAGCGCGTCGTCGGGTTCTGGACCTTCATTCTGAGTAACGTGCTGTGGATCGCGTGGGGCGTGCACGACGGGGCCTGGGCGCTGATCGCGCTGCAGGCGGGGCTCGCCGCGATGAACATCCGCGCCATCGTCCGCAACGAACGGGGGGATCCGGGGGACGAGAAGGTCGTCGGCGAGCGGCGGACGACGTGAGCATACTGCCGAAAACGTCCGCACGTCGTCCCCGCGCAGGCGGGGACCCAATCTTGCAGGCGCTGCGACGAAGCGGAAAACTGGGGCCCCCGCCTTCGCGGGGGCGACGGTATACTTCGCGGGGGCGACGGTATACTTCGTGGCGGCGACGGTATACTTCGCGGGGACGACGGTAGACTTCGCGGGGGCGACGGTACTTTTACGTGGATCCGTTCTTCTCCGCCTTGAACCCCATCGCCTTCATCGCCTTCGTGAGCGTGGTCGCACTCTTGTCGTAGTCCGCCCACGGCGCATTGCCCTCGTCCAGGCGGTCGTGCACGGTCTTGACGGTCCAGTGGCTGCCGGACTTCAGCTTCGGCAGTTCTTCCCAGCGCACGGGCACGGAGATGCCCAGGCCGGGGCGCGCGCGCGCCGACCACGCCGCCACCGTCGTCGCCCCGCGGCCGTTGCGCAGGTAGTCGATGAAGATGCGGCCGACGCGGTTCTTCGCACCGCTCTTCGCCGAAAAACGGTCCGGGATCGTCTTCGCCAGGTGGGTCACGATCGCGCGCGAGAAATCCTTGACCGTGTCCCAGTCGAGCTTCGGCTTCAGCGGCACGACGACGTGCAGGCCCTTGCCGCCGCTCGTCTTGAGGAACGGGTTCAGCCCCAGCTCCTGCAGGAAGGCGCGCATCAGCTGCGCCGCTTCCTGTATCTTGGGCCAGTCGACACCCTCGCCCGGGTCGAGGTCGAACACCATGCGGTCGGGCGTGTCGTAATGCTTCGCCGTCGCGTTCTGGCTGTGGATCTCGACGACGTTCCACTGGGCGCTGGACAGCAGGCCTTCGCTCGTCGCGATTTCCGTCATGCGCGGGTGGTCGGGATCGAGCGCCTGGTCCATCTGCGCGACGCCCGGCATCTTCGCGGTGTCGGCGACGTGCTTCTGGAAGAACAGCTCCTTGCCCACGCCGTCGGGCGCGCGCACGAGCGAGACGGGGCGACCCTTCAGGTGTTCCATCATCAGCTCGCCGACGAGGGCGTAGTAGCGCACCATCTCGACCTTCGTGACGCCGCTTTCGGCATCCATCACGCGGTCGCCGTGCGTGACCTTGAACGTGGCGGGCAAGTTGCCGGGCAAGCCTGTGGCAGACTGCTCCGTGTCCTCGGCCTTCTTCGTCGTCCGCTTGCGGGCGGGTTTCGCATTCTCCACGGGTGCCTCCTGCATGTGCTTGGGGAGCTCGCGCACGACGCTCTGCGCCGGCTTGTCCTTGCGCAGCCCCTGGAACACGGGATGGCGGATCGAGTCGGTGGCCGTCCATTCCGAGAAGCTGACTTCCGCGACCAGGTCCGGCTTCACCCAGTGGTTCGTGCGGCCCGGCACGGCACGCGGCGGGAACGGGTTCTTGTCCGTCTCGATGGCCTCGAGCACCTCGCGCATGTGGCGCAGAGACGCGCCATTGAAGCCGCTGCCGCAGTTCCCCGCGTAGCGCAGCACGCCGTCCTTGTCGTAGTAGCCCAGCAGCAGCGAGCCGATGCCCGTGCGCGCGCCATGCGGATCGGTATAGCCGCCGATGACGAATTCCTGGCGCTGGCCGCATTTCAGCTTGATCCACTCGGGCGAGCGGCGCGTGACGTAGCGCGAATCCTTGCGCTTGCCGATCACGCCCTCCAGCCCGATCTGGCACGCGGCCACGACGAGCTGCGCCGGGTCCGTCCCGAATTCGGCCGAGAAGCGCACCGTGTCCGACGGGCGCGCCGCCAGGGCGTCCTGCAGCAGCGGACGGCGCGCGTCGAGGCGCACGTCGCGCATGTCGTAGCCCTTGAAGTACGGGGCGTCGAACACGAAATAGACGATTTGCGCGCTGTTGGAGCCGTCGAACGCCAGCTGCAGCAGGTTGAAATTCGGCTTGCCGTTCTCGTCGTGGACGACGATCTCGCCGTCGTACCAGCCATCCGGCAGTTTCATCCTCCGGATTTCCTCTTGCAGCGGTTTCAGCTTGTCGGTCCAGTCGTTGCCGTTGCGGGTGACGAGGCGCACGTCCTTGCCCTGTACGCGCGTGACCATGCGGTAGCCGTCGAACTTGATCTCGTAGATGTAGTTTTCCGGGTCGGCGGGCGGGCCGTCGACGAGGGTCGCCAGCTCCGGCGTGAGCGTCTCGGGCAGCTCGGCCTTGACGGCGCCGTCGGGCATCGCGCCGCGCTTCGGCTTCGCGCTGGCAGTCGCGGCCTTTGCGGCGGCTTTGCGTGCGGGCTTGTCGGCGCCATGCCCGGGCATCGGCAAGTCCCTGACGCTGTCGGGGAATTCGTCGACGACGGAAAATTCCGTGGCCGGCTTCGCATACTCGTCGTTTTCCTTGATGAGCAGCCAGGGCTCCTGCTTGTCGTCCTCATGCCCGCGCAGGCGCACGAGCACCCAGCGGCCGTGCATCTTGTGGCCGTGCATCTCGAACTTGATCTCGCCCTTCGCATAGCCCTGGCGCGGGTCGCCGACGGGTTCCCACGTGCCCTTGTCCCAGACGATGACCTTGCCCGCGCCGTACTGCTGCGGCGGGATGGTGCCTTCGAAATCGGAATACGAGATGGGATGGTCTTCGACGTGCACGGCCATGCGGCGGTCGTGGGTGTCGTAGCTGGGACCTTTCGGCACGGCCCAGCTCTTCATGACGCCGTCCAGTTCCAGACGGAAATCGTAATGCAGGCGGGAGGCCCAGTGCTTCTGGATCACGAAGGTGAGGAGGCCCTTGCTGGCCTCCCCGCCCTCCTTGGGCTCGGCCGTGATCTTGAAGTCGCGCTTGGCCTTGTACAGCTTTAACGGGTCGGGCATGGCATCACCTATGCAGCTATTTGCCTTAGTGTAGGCAGCTGCTGCGGGCGCGACTGTTCGCCAGTTAACCCTTGGTGGGCTCGCATTTCAGGCCCCCGGCCTGAAATGCGAGCCCACGCGTGCCGTGTTACTTGCGCTCGGCGGCCGTCTTGTCCCGTGCGCCACGGAACTCCGACTCCTTCGACCAGTTCGGCCACGCCGCCGAATCGGCCAGGTCGCGGCCCACCGAGTACAGCACGCCGAGGTCGCGCGCCATGCCCGTGAACGGCCACGCTGCGTTCCACTCGTCGGCCGGCTGGTGATACGCGACCGACACGTAGTTCTCCTCGGCCGCCTTGCCCGCGGCGACGCCGCCCTGCTCCCAGTCCTCGCCCGAGCCGAACGAGATCGCCGGCACGCCGTGCTTGGCGAACGGGAAGTGGTCGGAACGGAAGAAGTGGCCCGCTTCCGGCTTCGGATCGGCCGAGTAGCGGATGCCGCTCGCCTTGGCCTTCGCGACCAGCTGGTCGAGCAGGTCGAGCTTGGCGCTGCCGGAGATCGTGAAGTCGCGCGACGGGCCGTACGGGCTCAGCGCGTCCATATTGATCACGCCGGCCGTCTTGCCCAGCGGGTAGACCGGATTGTTGGCATAGTATTCCGAACCCAGCAGGCCCTTCTCTTCCGCCGTCACGGCCAGGAAGACGACGCTGCGCTTCGGCGCCGGCGCCTTGGCGTAGGCGCGGCCCAGTTCCAGCAGCGCGGCGATGCCGGTGGCGTTGTCGACCGCGCCGTTGTAGATCTTGTCGCCCTTCGCGTCCGGCAGGCCGACACCCAGATGGTCCCAGTGGCCGCTGTAGATCACGACCTGGTCCGGATGCGCGCTGCCCGGACGCACGGCCAGCACGTTCTTCGACGTGATGACCTTGGCGTCGACCGCGTAGTGCGCGGACATCGTCACGCCCTTCAGCTCGACCGGCTTGAAGGTGCGCGCCTGCGCCTGCTTCTTGAGCTTGTCGAAGTCCTGGCCGGCGCGCTTGAACAGGTCCACGGCCACGTCGCGCTGGATCCACGCTTCCACCGGCGCGTGCGCTTCAAGCGGGTTCTTGCGCACGATGTCGTACTGGACGTTCGTGTTCGAATTCTTCACGGTGGCCCAGCCGTACGATGCGGGCGCGGTCTCGTGCACGATCAGCGTGCCCAGCGCGCCGCGGCGCGCCAGTTCCTCGAATTTATAGGTCCAGCGGCCGTAATACGTCATGGCCTTGCCGCCGAAGTCGCCCTTGCCGGTCTCGAAGTCCGGATCGTTGATCAGCACGACGGCCAGCTTGCCCTTCAGGTCCTGGCCCTTGAAGTCGTCCCACTTGCGTTCCGGGGCCGTCACGCCATAGCCGACGAAGACGAGCGGCGCATTCTTGAAGTCGACGCTCTTCGCGCCCGTCATCGCGGCTCGGATCGCGACTTCGTTCCCCTGCGTGAAGGTCTTCGTCGTGCCGCCGGCCGTCACGGAGACGCCCACCGGGCCGTCGATCTCGAAGCGGCCCAGCGGGACGTCCTGCGTCCAGCCGCGCTTGCCGTCGACGAGGTCGCCGCCCGGCTGCAGGCCGGCCTGCTTGAACTGTTCGATGATGTAGTTGACGGTCTTCGTCTCGCCGGCCGTGTTCGGGCCGCGGCCTTCGAACTCGTCGGACGACAGGACCTTCACGTCCTGCGACAGGTGCTTCGGATCGATGTGGACGGCGTCTGCGGCCTGGGCGGCCAGCGCCGCGGTGGCGAGCGCGATGGCGGTCAGGGTGGTACGGAGCAAGGTGTGTTTTCTCACGAGCGGTCTCTTGGGCGTCGAATTATTGGGGGCACGGATAGTGCCGCCAAAGTATCGTTGGAATAATTTCCAGTGTCAAACATCACACGGGCAAAGAGATTTCCGTACGTACATTTGTAACGGGATGTAAAGCATCGTCAACCGCCCGCCGCGCGGCCGCGTTTCTGGCCCAGTACCACCCCTTAACACCACCTGAAGGACACACCGCCATGAGCAAAATCGTCGCTACCCTGATCGCAGGCCTGTTCGCCACCTCGGTGTACGCCCAGACGACCGCCACCCCGGCCACGGCGACGACGCCGGCCGTCACCAAGGCGGAAGTCAAGGCCGACAAGAAAGCCGCGAAGGCCGATGCCAAGGAAGAAAAGGCCGACGTGAAAGCCGACGCGAAACTGGAAAAGAAAGCCGCCGAAGCGAATGCGGACGTCGCGGTCGCAAAAGCCGACGCCGCCAAGTCCAAAGCCAAAGCACACAAGAAAGCCGCCAAAGCCAAGGCGGACGCCGCAGCCGACAAGGCCGAGGCACACGCAGACCAGAAAGCCGACGCCGCCAAGTAATTCCGGCAGCGCGCACCGGCTCGAGCCCCTCCATCCTCGAAAGACAGGCTGCGGCCTGTCTTTTTTTTGGCCGCGTTCTACAATGGTCGTCCTTCTTTGCCCGGGACCGCCATGCACGACATCGTCTTTTTGGACCGCGACAGCCTGATCGCGAACATCCGCAAGCCCGCCTTCGCGCACCGCTGGCGCGACTACCCGGCCACGAGCGCCGGCGAGGTCGTCGAACGCCTGCGCGGCGCCACCATCGCCATCACGAACAAGGTGCCGCTGCGCGCGGATGCGATCGCGCAGCTGCCGGACCTGAAGATGATCGCCGTGGCCGCGACGGGCACGGACAATGTGGACCTCGCCGCCTGCCGCGAACGGGGCATCGTCGTCGCGAACATCCGCAATTACTCGCTCGTCTCGGTGCCGGAGCACTGCTTCGCGCTGATCCTCGCCGTGCGCCGCAACCTGCGCGCATACGTCGCGGACGTGGAGGCCGGCCGCTGGGAACAGTCGACGCGTTTCTGCCTGCTCGACCACCCGATCGGCGACCTGGCGGGCAGCCGCCTCGGCATCGTGGGCTATGGCGCGCTGGGGCGCCGCGTCGCCCAGATCGCGCGTGCGTTCGGCATGGACGTCGCCGTCACGTCGCGCTCGCCCGTGCCTGACGCCGACGTCGTGCAGCTGCCACTGGACGAGCTGCTGGCCACGTCGGACGTCGTGAGCCTGCACCTGCCGTTGACGGACCAGACCCGCCACATGATCGGCGCCCGCGAGCTCGCGTCGATGAAGAGAAACGCCATCCTGGTCAACACGGCGCGCGGGGGCCTCGTCGACGAAGCGGCGCTGGCACAGGCGCTCACCGACGGGACCATCGCCGGCGCCGGGTTCGACGTCCTGAGCAAGGAGCCGCCCGTGCCGGACAACCCGCTCTTGCAACTGCGCCTGCCGAACTTCGTGCTCACGCCCCACGTGGCGTGGGCCAGCGGCGGGGCGATGCAGACGCTGGCCGATATGCTGGTCGATAATCTGGAAGCCTGGGTGGCGGGGAAGCCGACCAACGTCGTTTGATCGGGCATGCAGGCATCGGTGGGCACGGGGCGCCCACCACAGAGTTACGCGCCCCCGGACACCGGTAGCGGCGCATCCACCGCCCGCAGCGGCAGCTCGATGATGAACACCGTGCCGTGCCCGGGCCGGCTCTCGACCCGGATGGTCCCCTGCAGCAGCGTGGTGACGAGGTTGTAGGCGATGTTGAGACCGAGCCCCGTGCCGCCCTGTCCCATCCGCGTCGTGAAGAACGGATCGAAGATGCGCGACAGGTGTTCCGGCGCGATGCCGCGGCCGTCGTCGGCAAACTCGATGCGCACGCGGTCGCCGTCCAGCGGCGTGGCGACGAGGCGCATGTGGCCGCCCGGCGCGTCGAAGCCGTGCAGCAGCGCGTTGTTGATGAAGTTGATGACGATCTGGCCGAACGGGCCGGGGTAGCTGTCCATCACGATCCCCGCCGGCACCTGCAGGTCGAACGTGTGGCCCGCGCGGCGCACCTGGTTCATCATCGTGGCCGCGATCTCGTGGCAGGCCTGGCCCAGGTCGAAGCGGCGGCGCTGGGTGCTGGCCTGGTCGACGGACACCTGCTTGAAACTGTTCACGAGGTCCGCCGCCCCGCTCAGGCTGCGCACGATGAGGCTCGCCGCTTCGCGCGCCGCCGCGATCCACGTCTCGAGGTCCGATTTCTTCAGCGCGTTGTGCGCGAAGCGGTCGGCCAGGGCATTCGTCTTTTCTTCCAGCGTGCTGGCCATTAAGAGGCTGTTGCCGATCGGGGTGTTCAACTCGTGTGCGACGCCCGCGACGAGCGAGCCGAGCGACGCGAGCTTTTCGCGCGCCGCCAGCTGCGCCTGGGTTTCCTTCAACTGGCGGTAGGCGTCGGCATTGTCGAGCGCCACGCCGACGTACGACGCGAGCGTGCTGAGCATGTCCAGCTGCACGTTCTGGTATGCGCCCGGCCGGCCGCTCTGCACCGTGATCACGCCCAGCACGCGCTGGCCCACGAGGATCGGCACGAACATCAGCGAACGCGGCGCCGGCGGGGTCTCCACGTCCGTACCCGCCGGGTCGGCGCCGAGCACGTCGCGCACGAGGCCCGAGAACCGCGCGTAGTCGCGGGCCAGGTCGCCGATGAGGATCTCCTCGCCTGTCGCCAGGCAGTACTCGCCGAGGCCGCGCACGCGCGCGGGCAGGCGTCCCGTCTCGGCGACGCGGCGGCCGTCCGCGACGACGTACGGGTACTCGACCGGATCCCCCGCGCGCGCCATGCCGATCGCGAACAGCGGCGCATCCATCAACTGGCGCACCTGGCCGAACACGTTGGCCATGATGGCCTCGCCGTCCAGGTTCGCCGTCAGCTCGCGGCCGATGTCGGACAGCAGCGCGATGTTGCGGCGCGCCTGCTCCACCGCTTCCTTCTGCGCCTCGGCCTCCTGCTTGCGCCGCTCCGCCTGCTCCTTCTGCAGCACCAGTTCCGCCGTGCGCGCGCCGACCTGGCGCTCGAGGCGCGCCTTCTGCTGCACGAGCACGCGCACGCGCAGGCGGTACAGCGCGACGGCGACAGCAAGCAGCACGCTCGCCGCGAACAGGCGGAACCACCACGTCATCCAGAACGGCGGCGGGATCGAGATCGTCAGCGTGGCCGGGTGCTCGCTCCACACGCCGTCCTTGTTGGCGGCCTTCACCTCGAACACGTAATCGCCGGGATCGAGGTTCGTGTAGGTGGCGAAGCGCTTGCGGGCGTCCGTCTCGGTCCAGTCCTGGTCGAAGCCGAGCAGCCGGTACGCGTAGCGGTTCGCCTGCGGATCGGCGTAGTGCAGCGCCGCGAATTCGAGGGTGAACACGGTGTCGCGATGGCTCAGGCGGATGTCGTGCAGGCGCTCGACGGCGACGGGCAGCGCGCGCGGCCGGTTGAACACGAGGAAGTCGGTGATGACGACGGCCGGCGGGAACGGATTGTCGTGGATGTCCTCCGGCTGGAACGACGTCATGCCGTTGATGCCGCCGAAATGCAGCTCGCCGTCCGCGCCGCGCGCGGCCGAACCGACGAAATACGAGCCGTCCGTCAGGCCGTCCTTGGCCATATAGGTCTTGTAGCGCCCCGTCTCCGGATCCACACGGGTCAGGCCGACCGTCGTGCTGGCCCAGATCCCGCCGTTGCCGTCTTCGAGGATGGCGCCGATCGGCACCTGCTCGCGCGTGGGCGCGACGGCGAACCTGCGGAAGATCGTCTTGCCGCCGTGGCCCCGCTCCATGCGGTGCAGGCCGCCCGCCGTGCCGACCCACAGGTCGCCGCGCGCGGACTCGTACAGATAATAGACGCGGTTGTGGCCGAGGCTCGCCGGGTCGCGCGGGTCGTGGTGGAAGTGCGTGAACGTATTGGTCGCGCGGTCGTAGCGGTCGAGGCCATTCTCCGTGCCGATCCAGATCGCGCCCGCGCGGTCCTCGAGCACCGCAAAGCCATAGTTCTCGCCAAGACTGGCCGGATCGAGGGGATCGTGGCGCCAACCCCGCAAGACGCCGTCAGGCGCCAGCATGAACAGGCCGCCGCGCGTGACGATCCACAGCGCCCCGGTGCGGTCGAGCGTCATCGCCTGGACCCAGCTGGCGCCGGCCTCGCGGCCCAGCGCCACGGGTGTGAAGCGGCCCGTCGCCGGATCGCGCCACGACAGGCCGCTGGGCGCCCCCACCCACAGCCGCCCGCGCCCGGGCAGCACGCTGCTGATGACGTCGTCCGGCAGGCTCGCCGGATCGCGCGGGTCGTGGCGCAGCACGTCCAGGCGGCCACTGTCCGGATCGAGATGCAGGATGCCGCCGCCGCTGGTGCCCAGCCACAGGCGGCCGTCGGCGCCGACGGCGATGCTGCGGACCTTGCGCGCGCTGCGCGGGTCGGCCACCTGGCCCGACAGCAGTGCGAAGCGGGAAAAGCCGCCGCTGGCGAGGTCCGCGCGGTTGACGCCGCCGTACATCGTGCCGGCCCACAGCGTGCCTGTGCGGTCGACCCAGACCGACATGACCCGGTTGTCCGACAGCGTGTGCCGGTCGAGCGGCTGGCTGGTGTAGCCGACGAAGCGCCCCGTCGTGGGATCGCGCCATTTGAGGCCGTCGAGTTCCGTGCCCACCCACAGGTTGCTGCCCTGGTCGTGGTACAGCGACTGCACGCGGCCGTCGTCCATGCCTTCGTCGGCGCCGAGATGGTGGCGCTGCGGCGGACCCTGGCCGATGCGCCACGCTTCGAGGCCGGCGTCGGTGCCGATCCAGAGCGTGTCGCGCGGCCCCATCGACAGCGCGGCCACGGCGTTGCGCTTGCCGTCGCCATCCGCGCCGATGTCGTAATGTTCGAAGCGGACGGCGCCCGCCGGCAGGTGGTCGAGGCCGACGCCGGTGCCGATCCACAGGCCGCCGCGCGGGTCGAGGGCGAGCGCCGTGACGCGGTCGTCGCGGAGGCTGCCGGGATCCTGGCTGTCGTGGCGCAGCGTGCGGAACTTGCCGGTGGCCGGATCGAACTGCACGATGCCGTCGCTGGTGCCGACCCACAGACCGCCGGCGCCATCGCCGACGATGGCGGTGACGGCGCTGTTGCGCGCATTGCGTTCGCTGCTGGCCAGCAGCGGGAGGCGGATGAACTTGCGGGTCGCGGGATCGAACCGTGCGAGACCGCCGCGCGTGCCGAACCACAGCCGGTTCTGGCCGTCCTCGTAGGCGGCCTGGACATAGTTGTCGGCCAGGCTGCCCAAGTCGTTCGGGTCGTTGCGGAAGACCTGGTTGCGGTAGCCGTCGAAGCGGTTCAGGCCGGCCTGCGTGCCGAACCACATGAAGCCGTCGTGGTCCTGCAGGATCGTGAGCACGGATTCCTGCGACAACCCTTCTTCCAGGCCGATGCGCTCGAAGCGGAGGCTGCGCGGCCCGCCCGCCAGCGCCACCGAGCACATGCATGCCAGCAGCAAGCCGCACAGCATGCGCAGCAGTGCGCGGTTGACGGACGGGATCATTTCGGGTTTCCAGGACACGGGGCCTAATCTACCAGACCCCCGAAAATGTTGAAAGAAATTAAGACTTCCTCATTCGGGATGCCACTGCTATAATGCGTGCATCGGGCGGCTGTAGCTCAGCTGGATAGAGTACTTGGCTACGAACCAAGGGGTCGTGGGTTCGATTCCTGCCAGCCGCACCAAGTGATACGAAAGGCCAGATCGCGAGATCTGGCCTTTTCCGTTTGCAGCGCCACATCCACCATCATGCCCGGTCAGCCCATCATTCGCCCCATCGAACCGCTCGACCACGCCGGCTGGCGCCCGCTGTGGGACGGCTATAACGCGTTCTACGGGCGCAGCGGCCCCACGGCGCTACCTGAAACCATGACGCATGCCACATGGGATCGTTTCTTCGATCCGGCCGAGCCCGTGCACGCCCTCGTCGCCGAGTCGGCCGGACGCATCGTCGGCCTCGCCCACTACATCTTTCACCGCAGCACGACGCGCCTGCACGACGTCTGCTACCTGCAAGACCTGTTCACGGCGCCCGGGATGCGTGGCCTCGGCGTCGGCAGGCAATTGATCGAAGGCGTATACGACAAGGCCCGCGCGGCCGGCAGTTCGCGGGTGTACTGGCAGACGCACGCGGACAATGCGGCCGGGCGCGCGCTCTACGACAAGGTCGCGCGACACCTGGGCTTCGTCGCCTACACGCACGAACTGTGACGCTTTGCCAAACACGCTTTTCCAAACAATAATCCGCTGCTATAATGCGTGCCTCGGGCGGCTGTAGCTCAGCTGGATAGAGTACTTGGCTACGAACCAAGGGGTCGTGGGTTCGATTCCTGCCAGCCGCACCAACTCATACGAAAGGCCAGATCGCAAGATCTGGCCTTTTTCATTTCTCGTCGTCCTCATCCTGCCGCACCACCCCGACCCGGATGCCCCGCCGCGCCAGCGCCTCGCGCAGCAGGAATTCGATTTCCGCGTTCACGCTGCGCAGATCGTTGGCCGCCAACCGCTGCAACTGCTCCCACAACGCGGGGTCGATACGCAGCGGATAGGACTTCTTTCCGGGACTTGCCATCGACGTGTCGCCTCAGTTGTACAGGGTGCCGGTGTTGACGATGGGCTGCACTTCGCGGTCGGAACACAGCACGACCAGCAGGTTGCTGACCATCGACGCCTTGCGTTCGGCGTCCAGCTCGACGATCTCGCGTTCGGCCAGGCCCTTCAGCGCATCCTCCACCATCGTGACGGCGCCATGCACGATGCGGGCCCGGGCGCTGATGATCGCCTGCGCCTGCTGGCGGCGCAGCATCACCTGGGCGATCTCCGGCGCGTAGGCCAGATGCGTCAATTTCGCGTCCAGCGTTTCGACACCCGCCGCCTCGAAGCGCGCCGTCAGCTCCGCACTGAGCGCGTGCCCCACTTCCGCCGCGCCGCCGCGCAGGGTCGTTTCGCCCGGCGCGAGGTCTTCACCCTCGTCGTAGGCGTATTGCACGGCCAGGTGGCGCAGCGCGGCCTCGGCCTGCACGGTCACGTAGCGCTCGAAATCGTCGACCTCGAACAGCGCCTGCGCCGTATCGCGCACGCGCCACACGACGGCGGCCGCCAATTCCACCGGATTGCCCCGCTTGTCGTTGACCTTCAGGGTCGACATATTGAGGTTGCGGGCCCGCACCGTCAGCTTGCGCTTGCGGTACAGCGGGAACGCCCAGCACAGGCCCTCGCCGCGGTCCGTGCCCACGTAGCGGCCGAACAGCGTCAGCACGGCCGTCTCGTTCGGCTGCAGCATGTACAGCCCCGCGCACACGAACACGCCGGCGATGATGAGCGCGATGCCCGCCACGGCCGCCCCGCCCGCCATGTTGCCAAGGACGGACAGGTTGACCAGCCAGGCGCCGGCCAGCACGGCGACGACGCCGCCGGCGAGGGCCAGGTAGCCATTTATCGAAGAGATCAGTACTTCCTGACGAGGATGTGCAGTCATGCCGGGTCCCATGGGGTTATATGAAAGTGATATCACTTTAGGATCACCTTTTCTGTTTGTCAAGCATGCGATTTTGTTATTCGGCACGGGCCTGCTATAATGCGTGCTCGGGCGGCTGTAGCTCAGCTGGATAGAGTACTTGGCTACGAACCAAGGGGTCGTGGGTTCGATTCCTGCCAGCCGCACCAACTTATTACGATGAATGGCTCATAAAACGCATTGCGGTTTATGGGCCATTTCTTCTTGATGCACGCTGTTCTGCGACGTTTTTCGTCTTTTCTGCCTTTGCCGTTTTTCCCGACGCAAGCCCCCTCGCTTTGCACGATTCCATCGCGCAATATTTTCTTGCGCCCCAGCTCAGCCTTTTCCAGTCTCACCGGAAATGAATGTTCCAATGAATCGATGTATTTTATCGTTTCGTTCTACATTTCCATGCATCACTTGATTTGAATAAATTATTCTTGTCGAAAAAATTTACAACCGCATTTTTTAACCAAGAGTTTTTAAAATTAAGTCGCCGTAAACGCGGGATTTCGAATCTCTGGCACGGTCATTGCACCATTAACCGGTGCATTACCCATTCATCTGAAACCAGGGAGAAATCATGTTCCGCACAAATCTCGAAAAAGCCACCGCAGCCTGCGCCATTCTCTTCGCCGCACAAGGCGCATATGCCACGACCGTGTCGTGCACGGGCGTATCGCCCGCCTTCGATATTTCGGGCAAAGTCAGTAATACCAGTAATTGCGCAATTCTCTCGCCGATCGACGCCAATCAAAATGACAACAGTCTTGCCACGATCAATTCCGGCGGCTTCTTCGGCATCTCGGACTGGGTGTTCGGCGGGAAGTACGACAACATGAACTCTTCCGGCGGCACCGACACCTCGGCGCTGTTCAACTTCACCGGCAACAACGTCTCGGGCACCTACATCTATGCCGGTGGCTCGCCGGCGCCACAGGACGTCATGCTGATCTTCAAGGACGGCGACAACACCAACCTGGTCGGGTACCTGCTATCGATGCCGTACGGCGGCACGTATTCGCGGCCGTTTACCGATCCGCCGTTCCCACTGAACGGCGCCTCGACCGTTCACGATATCTCCCACATCTCGGTGTATTACAGGAACGGCGACGGTTCGGGCGATTCGGGCGGCGGCGAAGTCCCGGAACCAGCGACACTGGCCCTGGTCGGCCTCGGCTTGCTCGGCATGAGCAAATTGCGGCGTAAAGGCTAATTTAATTCGCCGCATTCCTTACTCATTTCAAGGCCCACCGCGCGGTGGGCTTTTTTATTCCAGGCTCATGAAACGCGTTGATTTAACTACAAGTCACTTTCCTTATTTTTAATCGTTTCGTTTTTTCCGAGTTTCGCTTTTTAGCGTCGAATGTATTAACTTCATTATCACACCCATTTCACTTTCGATATTGAACTGTTGCGGAGGCGCAATTAAATCCAAATGCATCAATATTTTATTTCCGTGTGGCAGTACATTTCCCTCAGGAAAGGATTATGATTTCCCGAAACAGCTGAACGCTGCTTATTGAAAAGGGCAAAGCCCGCGAAAGCGGGTGACGCAAAGTCAACGGTCTAACGAGCTTCGGCTCCACGACGGCAGGACTGCCGGATGCCAGCTTTCGACACAGGCCCCGCCTGTCGCGACAGAACGTCATTGCGCACGATCCTGCTAATTTTTACCCCAAGGAATCGTACGTGATGAAGTCCGCACTCACCTCCCTCCGCCTGCTGCCGATGCTGGTCGCCGGCACCCTTTCCATCGGTGCCGCACACTCCGCCCTCGCCGCGCAAGACACCGGCTATGCGCGCGGGCGCATCCTGGTCGAGGCGCGCCCGGGTCTGTCGGACGCGGCACTGGACCGCATCCTCAAGGAACACGGCGGCAAACGCCGCAAGGTCGGCCAAAGCCGTCTGCAGATCGTCGACCTGCCGGCCAACGCGTCGGAAGTCGCCGTCGTCGCGAGGCTCGCGCACCGCCCCGAGCTGAAGTTTGCGGAACTCGACCGCATCGTGCCGGCCGCGCTTGCCGTGACCGACCCGTACGCCGGCAGCGAATGGCACCTGAACAAGATCGGCGCAACGAGCGCCTGGGACAGCTCCCTCGGCCGCGGCGTGACGATCGCCGTGCTCGACTCGGGCGTGAACGTCAACCACCCCGACCTCAAGGACCGCATCGTAGCGGGCTATAACGTCTACAGCAGCAACACCGACGTGACGGACGTTTGCGGGCACGGCACCGCCGTCGCCGGCACGGCAGAGGCTACGTCCTACAACGCGGCCGGCGTGGCTGGCATCGCGGTAGCGGCCGCCATCATGCCGCTACGCATCGCGTACAGCGACAGCGCCGGCTGCCACGCCTACTTCAGCACGATCGCAAGCGGCATCACGTATGCGGCCGACCATGGCGCCCGCATCGCGAACGTCA
>JBJMVU010000166.1:0-11401 GCA_045810485.1 Massilia sp.
CTTCTTGGCGACGTTTTCGATGATGCCGCGCAGCTGCGGCAGGGTGTTCTCACGCAGCTGCATGAACGAACCCCAGCTCGATTTATCCGACGGGATCTCGACGGTCTTCAGCCACTTGCCGTTCAGGTGGGTGAAGAAATCGTCCTGCACGCGTACGCTCGGGTCGATGTATTGCGTGTCGATGCCGGCGCGGTCCGCCGCGGATGCGAAGGCGGCCAGCATGGAGAGGGTCAGGGTAGTGAGAAGGTGTCGTTTCACGAGAAGTCCTTTTGCTGCAAATGCGGCTTGTGGCCATGGGTGGCGGCGCCCTGCACGACGATACCCACGTTCACACCGTGTTCACTTGCTGGATCTGGTCGGAGGTTTGGCCGGACTGGGCCAGTGCAAGTCCCGCCGTGCCCGGCAGAGCCAGGCAGGCGATCGGGATCGGTTTGCTCATGACTATCGTTGTTATCGGTTGCGCAGCGGCACCAATTCTAGCGGGGAAGGATAGTCAAATCAGCGCAGCGCGGCGGATTTTTACTTAACGATACATTGTATGCACGGCTCAGCCGCCGAGATTGATCGACGCGCCGCCGGGACCGCCCATGCCGCCGCCCATCCCGCCCCGTCCATGGCCGCCCATGCCGCCCTGACGTCCGCCGCCACTACGCTCCCCGCCACGTTCGCCGCCCGGACGTCCCTCCGGCACCACGCGCATCAGCTGCTCGCCGACGAACGTCACCACCTGGGCGCGCTGCTTGTCGTCGAGGGCGTCGTTCACTTCCAGCCACGCTTCGCGCAGTTGCTTGTCCTCGGTGTTGGTCGTCACGGCTTCCGCCTCGACGGCCCGGTTCAGGTCGCGCAATTCGACCGCCGGCTTCGCCAGCAGCGTCTTCGCCTGTTCCTGCAGCGCCTCGCGGCGGCGCTGGCGCTCGCGCAGGATGGAGCGCGAACGGCCTTCGACCTGGTTCCACAGCGTCTGCTGGTTCGGCGTCAGGTTCAGGGATTTTTTCACGTCGGCGGACATGAACAGCAAATCGTCCACGCGCATGTCCATCAGCGGAACGGCGAACGAAGGGGCGGCGCTGCCGATGGCGAGCGCGCACAGGAAGGCGCGGGCGAACCGGGTCGTGATCATCTTGAGGCTCCAGGCATAAAAAAGCCCACGGTGGGGGAACCGTGGGCAAAGACCACTTCAAGAGTGGAGAGAGAGAGAAAAACTGATAAGGACTATATGCCCCGCCCTCCCCCCTGTCCGGGCACTTTACAAATACTTACGCCCCGTTTATTGGCGAATACAAGGATTTACAGGAACCACGAAGTTGTGTTTACAGCGGCAGATGCCGGCTCCAGCCATCGGCCATCGCACGCGCGAGGTCGGCGAAATTCGCGTGTCGGCTGGCGCGGTCGCGCTCCCGGCAGAATGCCTCGTCGCGGTTGAACAGCGACGCCGCCAGAGCGCGCCCGGCCATTGTGATGCCTGCCGTCTTCTGGAAGCGCAGCGCGGTGAATGCCTCGAGGGCCCGGCCCACGTCGCCCGGGTGCGCCTCGACGCAGCGCGCCAGATGCCAGGCGTCTTCCAGCGCCTGGCACGCGCCCTGGCCGGACGTGGGCAGGGCCGCGTGGGCCGCGTCGCCGATCATGACCAGGTTGTGCCGATGCCAGGTCGGCGCCGGGTCGTGGTCGTGCACGTAGATCTTGTTGATGCGCGCGGCGGGCGTACCGGCGATGACGCGCCGTACCGGTTCCGGCCAGTCCGCAAAGATGCGCTGCAACTCGTCGCGATAGTTGTCCGGATCGCGCGCGCCGATCGTGGCCTGGGCCGCGCCGCCGGCCCAGTACGCCTTGTCGCGTGCGACGGGAACGATGCCGAAGCGTTCGCCCGTGCCCCAGTAGTCGGAGATCGCGTCCGCGTCGAACGCGCCGTCGCAGACGCCGATCCAGTTGATGAAACCCTGGTAGACGGGCGTGTCGTCGCCCGTGACGTAACGGCGGGCACACGACGCCATGCGGCCGTCGGCGCCGACGACGAGATCCGCCGTCAGCGTCGTGCCATTGTCGACGTGGACGACCGTGTCCGCATCGATGCGCTCGACGTGATGCCCGTACCGGACATCGACACCCAGCGACTGCAGGCGCGCGAGCAGGATGCGCTGGAAATCGCTTCTCAGGATGGACAGGCTGGGATAGCCCATCCGCCCGTCGATCAGGCCGATGTCGAGCGCCCCGAGATCCTCCCCGTGGCGCGACAGGCGGCGCATCGCGCGCGGACGGCCGGAGACGGCCGCGATATCGTCCAGTATGCCGAACTGAGCGAGGACGAAGGCGGCATTCGGCCACACGACGATGCCCGCGCCGATGTTCGTATCGGCGTCGCGCCGCTCGTACACGGTGACGTCGAATCCTTTCAGCCTGAATGCGATCGCGCTGGCGACACCCGCCACACCGCCGCCGAGGATGGCAATTTTCATATGAAGATTATTGCACGAATGCAAATAAAAAAGGCTGCCGCAGCAGCCTTTTCGAACGAAGTCGATCCGGTCAGGTATTGAGCTGCTGGGCGTCGCCCAGCTTGTCCTTGTACGAATCGAAGATCTTGACGAGCGCGTCGCGCATGGAGACCTGCGGTTTCCAGCCCAGTTCCGCGACCGTGTTCTCGATCTTCGGCACGCGGTTCTGCACGTCCTGGTAGCCGGTGCCGTAGTAGGCGCCCGAGCTCGTTTCGACCAGGTTCACCCGCTTGGCGGTGTCGCGGTATTCCGGATACTCGGCGGCCAGGTCCAGCATCATGCCGGCCAGTTCGCGGATCGAGTAGTTATTGACCGGGTTGCCCACGTTGAAGATCTTGCCGGTGGCCTTGCCGTCCTTGTTCTCGATGATGCGCATCAGCGCGTCGATGCCGTCGTCGACATAGGTGAACGAACGCTTCTGCTGGCCGCCGTCGACCAGTTGGATCGGTTCGCCGCGCACGATATGGCCCAGGAACTGGGTCAGCACGCGCGAGGAGCCCTCTTTCGGCGTGTGGATCGAATCCAGGCCGGCGCCGATCCAGTTGAACGGACGGAACAGCGTGAAGTTCAGGCCTTCCATGCCGTAGCCCCAGATCACGCGGTCCATCAGCTGCTTGGCGCAGGCATAGATCCAGCGCGGCTTGTTGATCGGGCCGTAGACCAGTTCCGAGTTCTCCGGGTCGAATTCCGAGTCAGGGCTCATGCCGTAGACTTCCGACGTCGACGGGAAGATCAGGTGCTTTTTATATTTCGCGGCCGAGCGGACGATCGGCAGGTTCGCCTCGAAGTCCAGTTCGAAGACGCGCAGCGGCTCCTTCACATAGGTCGACGGCGTCGCGATCGCCACCAGCGGGAGGATCACGTCGCACTTCTTGACGTGGTACTCGACCCACTCCTTGTTGATGGTGATGTCGCCTTCGAAGAAGTGCATGCGCGGATGATCCAGCAGATGCGCGATCCGCTCGGAATTCATGTCCATGCCATACACTTCCCAATCGGTCGTCTCCAGGATGCGCTTGGAGAGATGGTGGCCGATAAAACCGTTGACGCCGAGGATGAGGACTTTTTTCATTTCAGGTAGGAAACATTTTCACGTATCGCCCGATTATACCACTGCGCAAATTCACGCAAGCCCGCCTCCAGGGACGTCGTGGGCTTGTAACCTACCCAGCCCTGCAGCTTGCTCGTGTCGGCGTGCGTGGCCGGCACGTCGCCCGGCTGCATCGGCTGGAAGTCCAGCTGCGCCTTGACGTCGAACGCGCCTTCCAGCGTGCGAATAAAATCCAGCACCTGCACCGGCGTCTGGTTGCCGATGTTGAAGATGGCGTGCGGCGGCTTGCCTTCCGGCGTGGTCGGCTTGAACAGCAGGCGCACGACGCCTTCGACGATGTCGTCGATATACGTGAAGTCACGGTACAGCTTGCCTTCGGCGAACACGGGGATCGCCTCGTTCGCCAGCATCTTGCGCGCGAAGCTGAAGTAAGCCATGTCCGGGCGGCCCCACGGTCCATACACGGTGAAGAAGCGCAGGCCGGTGGTCGGAATGCCGTACAGATGACTGTACGAATGGGCCATCAGCTCGTTCGACTTCTTCGTCGCGGCATACAGCGACACGGGCGCGTCGGTGACGTCGTCCTCGCTGAACGGCGTCTTGGCGTTGGCGCCATAGACGCTGCTGCTGCTCGCGTACAGCAGGTGCTCCACCTTGTGGTTGCGGCACGCTTCCAGCATATGGCCGAACGCGACGAGGTTCGCCTGGACGTATGCGGCCGGGTTCTTCAGCGAATAGCGCACGCCGGCCTGGGCGGCCAGGTGGACGACGAGCGCAGGCTTCACGCGGTCGAACAGCGCGGCCACCTGCTCCCCGTCGCTCAGTTCGACGGTCTCGCACGGCACGCCGGCCGGTTTCAGCAGGGCCTCGACGCGGTGGTGCTTCAGCGCCGGGTCGTAGTAATCGTTGAAATTGTCGCAGCCGATCACCGTATGACCCATGGCGGTCAGGCGCACCGCCACCGCACTGCCGATGAAGCCGGCGGCGCCGGTGACGAGGATCGGTCCCTTGTTGCTTACTTCAGTCATTGGTCGGCTTTCCCGGAACGGCGGCCGATGCCTTCGTAGACGAGGCCGGCGGCGCCGAAGGCGTCCGGATCGTAGATGTTACGACCGTCGAACACGGCCTTCAGTTTCAGGTTCTCGGCCAGGAACGGCAGGTCCGGCGCGCGGAATTCCTTCCATTCCGTGACCAGCACGAGCACGTCCGCGCCCTCGACGGCCTGCTTGGCCGACTCGACGATGCGCAGGCGCGCGTTGCACAGCGCCTCGCCATGCTCGGCCACCAGGACGCGCTTGGCTTCCTCGCTGGCGACCGGGTCGTACGCGACCACGTTGGCGCCCGCTTCGAACAGCGACTGGATCAGGATGCGGCTCGGCGCTTCGCGCATGTCGTCCGTGTTCGGCTTGAACGACAGGCCCCACAGGGCGATCGTCTTGCCGTTCAGGTTGTCCTTACCGCCGAAGAAGCGCACCAGCTTCGTGAACAGCACGTTCTTCTGCTCGTCGTTGACTTTTTCGGTGGCCGTCAGCAGGTGCAGCTGCTGCTTGTGGTCGGACGCCGTCTTGATCAGCGCCTTGACGTCTTTCGGGAAGCAGGAACCGCCATAGCCCATGCCGGCGTACAGGAAGTCCGGGCCGATGCGCGGGTCCATGCCGATACCCAGGCGCACGGCCTCGATGTCGGCGCCCAGCAGTTCGGACAGGTTGGCCAGCTCGTTCATGAAGCTGATGCGGGTGGCCAGCATCGCGTTCGCCGCGTACTTCGTCAGCTCGGCGCTGCGGATGTCCATCTCGACGAATTTCTCGTGGTTGCGGCTGAACGGTGCGTACAGCTGGCGCATCTGCTTGCCGGCGTCGGCATCGTCGAAGCCGACCACGATGCGGTCCGGCTTCATGAAGTCGTCGATCGCGGCGCCTTCTTTCAGGAATTCGGGGTTGCTGACGACGTGGAAGGCGACGTTCACGCCGCGCTTCTCCAGTTCGCCCGCGATGGCACGTTTGACTTTTTCAGCGGTGCCGACCGGCACGGTCGACTTGTCCACGATCACGGCCGGCTTCGTCAGGCGCTCGCCGATGCTGCGCGCGGCCGACAGGATGTGGGTCAGGTCGGCGCTGCCGTCTTCGTCCGGCGGCGTACCCACGGCCAGGAAGATGATGTCGGCATGGCTGACGGCGTCGTCGTAGTTCGACGAGAACAGCAGGCGGCCGGCGGCGGCGTTGCGCTGGACGAGGTTGTCCAGGCCGGGTTCGTGGATCGGGATGATCCCGTCCTTCAACATCGTGATCTTGCGTGTATCGACGTCCAGGCACAGCACGGTGTTGCCGACGTCGGCGAAGCAGGCGCCAGACACCAGTCCGACGTAACCAGTCCCGATAACTGAAATTTTCATGATCTTCTACAGATTGAGGTATTGACAATGGGACGCCCGCGCTGCATGCCGGTTCGCCTCATGAGGGAGTGAGCCGGAGGACTTGCCGCCGGGTTAAGAACTAGACGAATTTATCACAAATTTCTGACGAGCACGCTACACGTTTGCTTTTTTGCTATTAAACTAGGGCACGTTCCGTTAGAAAAGCCAAGTAATTGCAATCTATTACATAATAGATGCTACGCTCTGCCATCCCCGCCCCGCGCACATCGTCGATGAAGCTCCTTACATTCAGTTCCCTCTTCCCGAACACGGTCAAACCCAGCCACGGCATCTTTGTCGAAACCCGTTTGCGCTACCTGCTCGCGAGCGGCCAGGTCGAATCGAAAGTCGTCGCGCCGGTGCCCTGGTTCCCGTCGCAGAATCCACGCTTCGGCGACTACGCCGGCTTTTCCAGGGTGCCGGCCGCCGAGACGCGCTACGACATCGAGGTCACGCACCCCCGCTACCTCGTCATTCCGAAGGTCGGGATGACGGCGGCGCCGTGGCTGATGGCCCAGGCCTGCAAGAAAGAGATCGGGCGCATCATCGACGAGGGCTACGATTTCGACGTTATCGACGCGCACTATTTTTATCCGGACGGCGTTGCTGCCGTGATGCTGGGCAAGTATTTCAACAAGCCCGTCGTCATCACGGCCCGCGGTACCGACATTAACCTGATTCCACAGTTCGCGCTGCCGAGAAAGCAACTCATGTGGGCGGCAAACAACGCCGCCGGCATGATCACGGTGTGCCAGGCACTGCGTGAAGAGATGATCGGCCTCGGCATCCCGGGCGATCGCATCGTCGCGCTGCGCAACGGCGTCGACCTGCAGCGTTTCGTGCCGATGGACCGGGCCGCTGCCCGCACCCAGCTGGGCATCGAGGGTTTCACCGTCATCTCCGTCGGCGTGCTCGACCCGCGCAAGGCCCATGATCTGACCATCGGCGCGCTGCCGATGTTGCCGGACGTGAAGCTTCTCATTGCCGGCATCGGCCCGGAGCGCAAGAAGCTGGAAGCGCTGGCCGCCAGCCTGGGCGTGGCCGACCGCGTCAAATTCCTCGGCGCCGTCGCGCAGACGGAGCTCAAGCATTACTACAACGCGGCCGATGCGATGGTCCTGGCCTCCAGCCGCGAAGGCTGGGCCAACGTGCTGCTCGAATCGATGGCCTGCGGCACGCCGGTCGTCGCCAGTAATGTCTGGGGCACGCCGGAAGTCGTGGCCAGGCCGGAAGCCGGCGTGCTGATGAAGGAACGCACGGCGAAAGGCGTCGCCGAGGCGCTGACGGAACTGCGCCGCAACTACCCGGACCACGCCGCCACCCGCCGCTATGCCGAGGGTTTCAGCTGGGACGACACGACCAATGGCCAGCTGACGTTGTTTTCGCGCATCATCAACAGCCGCCGCACCTTGCCGACCGGCAAGCGCGCCGTCGCCTGACGGCATTCCCGCGCGTCCCGGGGTCACACCCGGGCCGCGGGACGGTTATACTGGACCGCACTCCCCTTTCGCTCCTCGCCCATGCGCTCCAGCTTCAAGAACGTTGCCCTGGTCACCCTCGGCGTGATCCTCGGGGTCGGCGTCACGATGCAATACTCGGCCCTGGCCCACAAGCCGGTCGACGGCATGCCCATCGAGGGCATGCACCAGCTGGCCCATGCCTACAACACGATCAAGGCCGATTACGTCGAGCCCGTGGAGGACCGCAAGCTCCTTACGCAGGCCGTGACCGGCATGGTGGCGGCGCTCGACCCGCACTCGGCCTACCTGGACCGCAAGGCCTACCGCGAACTGCGCGAGGGCACCGAAGGCAAATTCGTCGGACTGGGCATCGAGATCAACCAGAGCGAGGAAGGCTATGTCCGCATCGTCACCCCCATCGAGGATGCGCCGGCCGCCCGCGCCGGCATCCATGCGGGCGACCTGGTCACGCACGTCGACGGCGCGGCGGTGAAAGACATGGACCTCGACGAGGCCATCAAGCGCATGCGCGGCGAACCGCGCACGAAGGTCGTGCTCACGGTGCTGCGCAAGGACGCGCCCGCGCCGCTGTCGTTCACGATCGTGCGCGACGAGATCGTCCAGAAGAGCGTGAAAGGCAAGATCGTCGCGCCCGGCTACGCATGGGTGCGTGTGTCGCAGTTCCAGGAACCGACCGTCGAGGATCTCGCGAATAAACTGGCCGCGCTGGCGCGCGAGGAGCCGAACCTGAAAGGCGTCGTGCTCGACCTGCGCAACGACCCGGGCGGCCTGCTGCAGGGCGCCATCGGCGTGGCCGCTGCCTTCCTGCCGAAGAATGCGGAGATCGTCTCGACGAACGGCCAGCTGGAAGATTCGAAGGCCCGCTTCTACGGCAGCCCCGAGTACTACCTGCTCAGCCGCGGCAACGATCCGCTCGACAAGGTGCCGGACCTGTATAAAACCATCCCGATGGTCGTGCTCGTGAACACGGGGTCCGCGTCGGCGTCGGAAATCGTCGCGGGCGCCCTGCAGGACCATCGACGCGCCGCCATCGTCGGCAGCCAGACGTTCGGCAAGGGCTCCGTGCAGACGATCCGCCCGCTGGCCGGCGAGACCGCGGTGAAACTGACGACGGCGCGCTATTACACGCCCAGCGGCCGCTCGATCCAGGCGCGCGGCATCGTGCCCGACATCCCCGTCGACGAGAACGCCGACGGCGACGGCCTGAACGCCCTGCGCATGCGCGAGGCCGACCTGCGGCACCACCTCAAGAATGACACCAGCCGCGCGCCCGAGGATGCGACGAACCACGACGACATCGAGGAGCAGATGCGCATCCTCGCGGCCGAGCGCAGCCGCAAGCCGCTCGAATTCGGCAGCGCCGACGATTTCCAGCTGACCCAGGCGCTGCACCATCTGCAGGGGCTGCCCGTGCAGTTGTCGAAGCGCACGCAGACCACGCCCTCGCTGGCGCAACAGGCGCACTGATCTCCCACAACGCCCGTACTGACAGGCTTCCCGTGGAGTGGAGCCTCGGTTCCCACCGTCAGTACGATTGTGTAGAATCGCCAGATTCAGGGAGTGTTGCCTCCCGTTATCGTCCAGGAAAGTTAGTCATTTATGAAATCTGTCGTCATCAGCGGCACCGGCCTGTTCACGCCACCGAATTCGATCTCCAACGATGAGCTGGTGACGGCCTTCAATGCCTACGTCGAACTGTTCAACGCCGAGCACGCCGGCAAGATCGCGGCCGGCGCAGTCACCGCGCTGGAACCGTCCAGCAGCGCCTTCATCGAAAAAGCGTCGGGCATCAAGTCGCGCTACGTGATGGAAAAGGCCGGCATCCTCGACCCGACCCGCATGACGCCAAGCATCAAGGAGCGCGCCGACGAGGAACTGTCGCTGCAGGCCGAGATTTGCGTCGCGGCCGCCCGCGACGCCCTCGCCCGCGCGGGCCGCACGCCGGCCGACATCGACATGGTCCTGGTCGCCGCCAGCAACATGCAGCGCGCCTACCCGGCGATGGCCGTCGAGGTGCAGGAAGCGCTCGGCATCGAGGGCTATGGCTTCGACATGAACGTCGCCTGCTCGTCCGCCACGTTCGCGATCCAGACCGCGGCCGCCGCCGTCCAGACGGGCCAGGCGCGCGCCGTGCTCGTGCTCGATCCGGAAATCACGAGCGCCCACCTGAACTTCCGCGACCGCGACAGCCACTTCATCTTCGGCGATGCGTGCACGGCGATGGTCATCGAAGCGGCCGACACGGCCACGAGCGCCCACCAGTTCGAGATCCTCGATTCGAAGCTGAAGACGAAGTTCTCGAACAATATCCGCAACAACTTCGGCTTCATGAACCGCTTCGACGAAGACGGCGTCGGCCAGCCGGATAAACTGTTCCGCCAGCAGGGCCGCAAGGTGTTCAAGGAAGTGTGCCCGATGGCCGCCGCGATGATCCGCGACACGGTCGAAGGCGCGGGCCTGCAAATCGGGGACATCGCCCGCTTCTGGCTGCACCAGGCGAACCTGGGCATGAACCAGCTGATCGTCCGCACCCTGCTGGGCCGCGACGCCACGCCGGACGAAGCGCCGGTGATCCTCGACCGTTACGCCAACACGTCGTCGGCCGGTTCGATCATCGCGTTCCACTCGCACCAGGACGACCTGCCCAGCGGCGCCAACGGCGTCATCTGCTCGTTCGGCGCCGGGTACTCGATCGGCTGCGTCGTCGTGCGTAAGAAATAAGCAAAAGCGCAGCGCCAGCGCACCGCTGAGCTATCATAAGTCTTTGTTTCAAAAAGGAAACTTGGTAGTTCCAGTCCTACAAAGGTGCGCTCCCTCTTCCTCTGGAAGAGCGCGTTCCCCGCGCGCATGATCCTCCTGTCAGCGCATCAGCATGCGCAGCCCACAGGAGGATCAAATGACCAAACAAAAAGGACCGGACGCCACGCGCGCCCGCGGCATCGCCAAGGAAAAAATCGTTCCCGTCGCGGAAGGCAGCCAGCAGCCGCGCGCACCGGGCTGGGTGGCGCCCGGTAGCGCCAACGTCCAGTCGGCCAATATCGAACAGCAGGGTGCGGCCCTGCGCTCCCGTGGCTCGCTGCAGGGCGGCATCGACGAGAACCTGGGCGGCCAGCGCGGCGGCGCCGGCGCGCAGCAGGCCGGCTGGAGCGCCCGCCAGAGCGCCCAGCGCATGCAGGCGCGCGGCGAGGAAGACCGCCTGAACGCATCGCGCCAGTCGGGCTACGGCGGCATGGAACAGCAACAGAAAGGCGGCTCGCTGGAATCGCCGACGGGGTCCCGGCAAAGCGACCTCAACACGCCGCGCCAGGGCGACCAGACGGCGCAGCCGGCGTCGGATAACCGCAGCAAGAAGAGTAAAAAGCGCAGCAGCGGCGCGGGGCAATAAGCCTGCGCCGTCACACCTGGCTTTCCGCCTGGACCGGCGCGGCAACGACAACGGGCTTCGAGCGGCGCTCGCCGTTCAGCCAGCGCCGCACCGGATCCTCGTACAGGTAGAACGCCACGACGCCGATCCCGATCCCGACCACACCGGCCAGCTGGCGCTGCAGCAGGTGATGCTGGTACGCCACGTACGCCAGTTGCTGCCAGACATACAGCGAAAACGAACAGATGCCGAACCAACGCAGGACGCCCACGGACAGCGCGTCGCGCAGCAGCGCGGGCGCGTTGCCGACGTAATTAATGGACACGGCCAGCAGCAGCGGCCCGAGCGTGATCGCGAGAATCGGCAGGTCCGTCCAGCTGAAGCAGGCGGCGCCCACCGCCAGCGCCACGGGGGCGATCCAGGCCGCGCCCGTGCGCAGCGCGGGCACCTCGTGCCGGAAAGCGCGCAGGGTCGCCGATGCGACCAGGCCCAGCGCCGCGCATTCCGACCGCGCGAACCACGGCGACGCGCCGCCGGGCGGATGCAGCGTGTAATACAGGTTCAGGCCCAGGCATGCGAGCGTGCTGAGCGCCAGCAGCC
>JBJMVU010000167.1:0-4376 GCA_045810485.1 Massilia sp.
CCGCGCGTGCACCGGGGAATTCACCTGTCGATCAACGGCGTGGCGGCGGGGTTGCGTAATACGGGGTGATGGCGGTTTGCTCGGGACATCCCGAGTAGTTAGCCCGTCGTTCCCGCGCACGCGGGAACCCATACTGAGCTGAACGAAGATGCTCCGCATGGATTCCCGCTTCCGCGGGAATGACGCTATGGCTTTGCTACTTGATCGGATCCATCATGCCCACCCCCACCAACCTCACCATCCGCCAGCAATCGAAGATCCTCGAAATCGCCTTCGACGACGGCGCCGCCTTTTCCATCCCGTTCGAGCTGATGCGCGTGTACTCGCCCTCGGCCGAAGTGAAGGGCCACGGCCCGGGCCAGGAAGTGCTGCAGGTCGGCAAGCGCGACGTGGGCATCCGCGGCGTCGAGCCGGTCGGAAACTACGGCGTCAAGCCGCTGTTCACGGACGGCCACGAGTCCGGCATCTTCACGTGGGACTACCTCTACAAGCTGGGCAACGAGCACGACGCGCTGTGGCAGGACTACCTGGGCCGCCTGCACGCGGCGGGGTATGACGGCGACAGCGGCCGCGAGGCGAGTGTCGTGCCGGTGGCGGGGCCGAAAGGCGGCGGTTGCGGCAGCGGTGGAAGCTGCAGCCACTAACGAAAAATGAAAAAAGCGCCGGTTTGACACACGGCGCTTTTTTTGTTTACCGGCCTGGTGGGCCGGTAGTATCCGGTCTGCGGTCCCGGTCGGGGATTATTGCGGCTGGATGTTTGCTGCCTGCTTGCCCTTCGGGCCGGAGGTCACGTCGAAGGTGACGCGCTGGTTTTCCGCCAGCGATTTGAAGCCTGCCGAATTGATGGCCGAGAAGTGTGCGAACAGATCGTCGCCACCATCGTCAGGTTTGATGAAGCCGAAGCCTTTTGCGTCGTTGAACCATTTCACAATGCCAGTCGCCATGTCTCTCTCTCTCAAGAAATTTTTTAACAGTAATGAGTTATCGCCGGCGGCACATGGTTAAGCGATAAGGCATCCCTGTTCCAGACTGCGCGCGAGCGAAAATCATTATAAGCAGAGTTTTAACAATTTGGATGCACAATTGTTATCGTGTGTGGTAAAGCCGACATGGACGTTCATAGCAAACGATTGCATGGCGGCTTGCATGGCCGCTTGCATGGCGTTTACCCGGTAAGCCATCTTTAAGACGGGCCATACACCCCGGCTTGTATAATGTGGCAAGACTAAACGGCTTGCTACTATGACCAACACCACCCATTTCGGCTACAAGACCGTCTCGGAAGACGAGAAGGTCCACGAGGTAGCCAAGGTATTCCACTCGGTCGCGTCCAAATACGACGTGATGAACGACCTGATGTCCGCCGGCCTGCACCGCGTGTGGAAGGCGTTCACCATTGCCCAGGCCGGCATTCGTCCCGGCTTCAAGGTGCTCGACATCGCCGGCGGCACGGGCGACCTGTCGAAGGCGTTTGCCAAGGCGGCGGGGCCGAGTGGCGAGGTCTGGCTCACGGACATCAACGAGTCGATGCTGCGCGTGGGCCGCGATCGTCTATTGAACAAAGGTCTGGTCACCCCCACCTTGCTGTGTGACGCGGAAAAACTGCCGTTCCCGGACAATTATTTCGATCGCGTCAGCGTGGCCTTTGGCCTGCGCAACATGACGCACAAGGATCAGGCGCTGGCGGAAATGCGCCGGGTGCTCAAGCCGGGAGGCAAGTTGCTCGTGCTGGAGTTTTCGAAAGTGGCGGCGCCGCTGCAAAAGCCGTACGACGTGTATTCGTTCTCGGTGCTGCCGTGGCTGGGCCAGCGCATCGCGGGCGATGCCGAAAGCTACCGGTATCTGGCGGAATCGATCCGCATGCACCCGGACCAGGACACGCTGAAGTCGATGATGGAAACGGCGGGCCTGGAACGCGTGCAGTACTACAACCTGACGGCCGGTGTGGCCGCACTGCACACCGGCATCAAACTTTGAGGTGAGCAGATGAAAAAGTTCTTGGCCAGCATGATGATCGCGCTGATGACGTTGTCCAGCGTCGCCGATGCGCGCCCGGTCGGCGGCGGCCGTTCCTTCGGCCGCCAGTCGCAATCCGTGAGCCGCATGCGTGCGCCGGCGCCGGCGCCGACCCCCGCACCTTACCAGCAGCCGTCGTACCAGCAGCGTCCGGCCCCGGCCCCGATGGCGCCCCAGGTGCCGCAGAAGCGGCCGAGCATGTGGAAGGGCGTGCTGGGCGGCGCGTTGCTGGGTCTCGGCCTGGGCGCGCTGTTCTCGCACTTCGGCATCGGCGGCGCGATGGCCAGCGCCCTGTCGTCGCTGCTGATGATCCTGCTGCTCGTGTTCGCCGTGATGTTTATCATCCGCATGTTCCGCCGCAAGGACACGCCGGCCAATCCGACTTTTACGGGTTTTAACCAGAATCCCGTGCCGGCCTCCGCCACGCCGGACATCGGTTCGGGCCTGAACGGCGGCAGTGCCTACGCCGGCAACCAGGGCGGTTTCCAGTCGGGCTTCTCGAACGCGCCGTCGCTCGACAAGGCCGCGCCCGCGCACGAGCAGTGGGGCGTGCCGGCCGGGTTCGACACGGAAGCCTTCCTGCGCCACGCCAAGGCGTCGTTCATCCGCATGCAGGCCGCCTGGGACCGCGGCGACCTGGCCGACCTGCGCGAATTCACGTCGCCCGAGGTGTATGCCGAACTGTCGCTGCAGATCCAGGAACGGGGCGGCCAGCCGGACTTCACGGAAGTCGTCAACATCGATTCGCAACTGCTGGGCCTCGAGACGACCGAGCGCGATTACCTGGCGAGCGTCCAGTTCAACGGCATGATCCGCAACGCGCCGGGCGCGGCGACGGAACCGTTCGTCGAAGTGTGGAACCTCACCAAGCCGCTGGCCGGCAATGGCGGCTGGGTCCTGGCGGGCATTCAGCAGATCACTTAAAATTTTCGCAAGAAAAGTTCCGTGCTCCGGGGTTTATGCTCTGGTGAACTGGTAAGATCGAAACCGCCCGACATACGGGCACCTCGAAAAACCGTCGCGAGCGGCCGCAATGCTGTGCGAGAAGCGCAGCTGTACGAGGAGTACAGCGAGCATCGCAACACAGCAGTGCAACGCGCAGCAGGTTTTTCGACGTGTCCAGTGCCGGGCGGTTTTATTTTGTAATCACGAAATGGTCATGTCTTCGACTCCCTCTTTCCTGTCGCCCTCGGCCCCCGCCGCAGCGACGATCAATCACCTGCTGGCGCAGGAAGCGTGGGCGCGCGATGCGCTGATGCGTCATGCCGGCAAGGTCGCCGTGATCGATACTGGCCACCTGGCCCTGCGCATGCGCGTCGCGCGCGACGGCATGCTCGAGACGGCGGGCGTCGACGACGCGGCCAGCGTCACCATCCACGTCAAGCTCTCCGACCTGCCGCTGATCCTGCAGAACCGCGATCGCGCGTTTTCGTACGTACGGATCGAGGGCGATGCCGAGTTCGCTAATTCGATCTCGCAATTGTCCAAGGGCCTGCGCTGGGACGCCGAGCACGACCTCGAGCGCGTGATCGGGCCGATCGGCGCCGTGCGCCTGGCCGGTGGCGCGCGTTCCGCAGTGACGGGCGCGGCCACGGCCGGACGCCGGCTTGCCGAGAACGTCGCCGAATTCCTGCTGGAAGAACGCCGCGTGCTCGTGCGCCCGGCGACTGTCGATACTTTCGCCGACGACGTCGGGCGCCTGCGCGACGACGTCGAGCGCACGGCCAAGCGCATCGCCAAACTGGAGCAGAAGCTGGCCGCGCGCAGCGCCGTTCCCGTTCCGACGACCCCTGACACGCCTTCGGACCACTGATGATCCTGAAATTCCTGCGCCTGCTGAAGATCTTCACCGTCATCGTCAAATATGGCCTGGACGAGATCGCAATCTCCGGCCTGCACGTACCGCGCACCGCCCGCCTGATCAATACCGTATTCTTCTGGCGCCGTATCACGTCGCCCCGCGCGATCCGCCTGCGCCTCGCGCTGGAAGAGCTGGGTCCGATCTTCGTGAAATTCGGCCAGGTGCTGTCGACCCGGCCCGACCTGATGCCGCCTGACATCGTGGCCGAGCTGTCGCTGCTGCAGGACCGCGTGCCGCCGTTCGCTTCCGACCTCGCCGTCGCCCAGATCACGCGTTCCCTCGGCGCCTCGCCCGAGACTTTGTTCGCTTCGTTCGAGCGCACGCCGGTCGCGTCCGCGTCGATCGCCCAGGTGCACTTTGCCACGCTCAGGGATGGCAAGGAGGTCGCGGTGAAAGTGCTGCGTCCGGGCATGAAGACGACGATCGATGAAGATATTGCCCTGATGCAGATGGCCGCGAGCCTCATCGAAAAGGTGTGGGCCGACAGCCGCCGCCTGAA
>JBJMVU010000168.1:0-6850 GCA_045810485.1 Massilia sp.
CGTGGGCGGACTGCTGGCGCCCGGCGTGAAGGAGCGCCTGCGTCCGGACGTGCGCATCCACGTGACCGCCGCCGAAGTGAAGTTCTGGGAATCTCCCGATTTCTCGCTGACGGTCATGCCGGAAGCGGTGCCGCCCGTGCTGCGTTCGACGGCCGCGCGCTTCGTGGCCGAATACCGCGACCGGCTGCAGGTCTTCGAGGAACGCTGCGAAGTCGCGCCGGGCGTCGTGGCCCGCCGCACCGGTGGCCACACGCCGGGCCACTGCGTGGTCGACCTGGCGTCCGGCGGCAAGCGCCTGATGTTCGCCGGCGATGCCGTCTTCCCGGTCAACTTCGAGCATCCCGGCTGGCAGAACGGCTTCGAACACGATCCCGAGGAGGCGGCCCGTGTGCGCGACCGCCTGTTCCGCGAACTGGTGGACGACGGCGGCCTGCTGGTCGCGGCGCACCTGCCGTTCCCGTCCATCGGGCGGGTGATGGTCGATGGCGCCGCGTTCCGCTACGTGCCGGTATTCTGGGATTACTGACGCTGGCGCTCAGTCGCGTTCAGTCACGTTCAGTCGCGCTCAGTCGCGGTCGGGCGCGCCCAGCGGGAACAACGGGCGGTACGACCGCGCCTCGTCCACCGCGCGGGCGAACGACGGCCGCGCCAGCAGGCGCGCGCGGTAGGCACGCAGCGTCGGATACTGCGGCCCGATCGGATGCGTCCAGTCCGCGTAGAACAGCGCGGGCGCCGCAGCGCAATCCGCGAGCGAGAACGTATCGCCCGCCGCCCACGTGCGTCCGGCCAGGTGGATTTCCAGCCATGCGTAGGCGAGTTCCAGTTTTTCCGCCGCCGTCGCGAGCGCGTCCGCGCGCTTGACCGCATCGCCCGTCAGCGCGCCGTTCACCGCGTGCTGGACCATGTTCATCACGTGCAGGTCGAAGTAGCGGTCCATGAAGCGCACGTCCAGCGCCGCGAGCGGATCGTCCGGCAGCAGGCGCACGGGACCCGGATGCGTCAGGTGCAGGTATTCGATGATGATGCTCGTCTCGACGATATTGCGTTCGCCGTCGACGAGCAGCGGGAATTTGCGCAGCGGCCAGCGCTGCAGCCATTGCGCCGCGTGCTGCGGCGTGTCCGGCCCGAGGCAGCGGAATTCAAAGGGCGTGTCGTTCTCGTACAGCGCGATGAGCACTTTTTGCGTGTACGACGAAAACGGGTGGCCGTAGAGTGCGAGGGTCATGAGGGTTCTCAGCCGTTGCCCACGGCGCAGGGCATCCCGGGCTGGCGGGACTGTTCGAAGGCTGTCCAGTATCTTCGGTGTGGTAACTTGTCGTCAATGCAAATGTGTGTCGGTGGTAAAGAGTGAACTTGTGACTGCATCCTTTCAGTATCATGCGGGATTACGTTACCGGTTTCATGCCATGGATCGCCTGATAAAAAGCCTGCCGTTCCTGCTGGCCGCACTGGCTTGCGCGCCATCGTCCGCCGCCGACGTATCCTGCGCACAGCAGATGGGCCAGCAACGCGCGACGCTGTTGGCCCGGCAGTGCCGGCAAGTGTCGTCGGCGACGCATCCGCCGTGTAATGCGGCCAACAGCTGCGCCATGATCATCGACGAGTTCGAGCGGGGCTGCGACCTGCTCGCGGGCGAGTCGTATCGCCCCAAATTCTGCGACACCAAAGCGCGCGCAGGGGCCTTCCAGGGCTACCTGTTCTCTGGCGGCGGCAGCGATGCGAACCAGGTGACGGTGCTGACCGACAAAGGCGAGCGGATCCACGCTTATTGCAGCCAGCTTTGCGACGATTTGTTCAGCGAGCCGGACGACCATGACGTCGTCGCCTTGCGCGAGAATCTGGTCGGCCGGCGGGTGGCGGTCGAGGTGACGATCGAGCGTAATGCCGGCCGTATTCCCGGGCCGGGCGACGGTGACCGGATTCCCCTGGTGAAGCACATCAGGTTATTGAAATAAGAGGCCGTATGGATAATCACGAATGGACGCCGGTCACCCACGACACCTGCGACAACGTCGAGGGTCCTTTCTACCATGGCACCAAAATCCGTTTCGAGCCGGGTGATGTCGTCATCCCGGGCCACGCCTCCAATTTCGAGGAAGGCCGCGTCTCCAACAACGTGTATTTCAGCGCCAATATGGAAGCGGCGATCTGGGGCGCGGAACTGGCCACGGCGCTGGGCGGTGCCGAGGGACGGGGGCATGTCTATATCGTGGCACCCACGGGGACGTTCGAGGACGATCCGAACCTGACCAATAAACGCTTTCCCGGCAATCCCACGCGCTCGTACCGCACGCGGGCGCCGCTCAGGATCGTCGGGGAAGTGGCGGATTGGCAGGGGCACCCGCCGGAGGTGGTCCGGCAGATGCTCGACCATCTGGATGAACTGCGGCGCGCGGGACGCGCCGTGATCGAAGACTGATCAGTCGCGCGAGCGCTTTTTCGCGCGGCGCGACGCCAGCAGCGCGGCCACACCGGCGCCGGCCAGCCACAACGTGCCCGGTTCCGGCACGTCGCCATGCGGCTTGACCGGGGTCTTGCCCGGCGTATTGGTCTGGCCGGGCTGGTCGGTCGGCAGCAGCGTGCCGGGGAGCGTGGACGGCGTCGTGCCGTCGCCGCCGGGCGTCGTCCCGCCGGGCGTCGTCCCGTCCGTCGTGCCGGTCGTCCCGCCGGGCGTCGTCCCGTCCGTCGTGCCGGTCGTGCCGCCAGGCGTCGTTCCCCCCGTCTTGCCCGGATCGCCGCCGCCGGAACCGCCGGCGTCGGAACCGGTCGTGGTGCCGCCGCTGCCCGGCGTGCCGGTGCCCGAGCCGCCGTCGGTGCCCGTTTGCGCGGTGTCGCTCGACACCTTAGCCAACGTCGCCGGCAACGTGCCGCCATCCCAGATGGGGCCCATGCCGGCACTCTGAATGCCGTTCAAACCGAAGCTGGTGCGCGTGGGCGCCGTGCCGCCGGCCGGCGCCGTCTCGCCGCTGCCGAACGTCTGCAACTGGTAGCCGTGGCCCGCGGGATTGGTGTCGGCCGCGTACCCGACCTGTTCCACCGTGCCTTCGTCTTCCTGGGCCTGTTCGACGGAAGAATCGAGTTCTTCCTCGCTCGGGCCCTTGGCTTCGACGGGGAGTTGGGGCACGTCGGAAATGCGGTTGCCGCAGCGCGTGCGGATGTCGTTCCGGCCGTCGGACAGCAGTGTCTCGCCCTGGGCCAGCTGGAGTTTCTTCGCCGTCCAGAACACCTTGTCGCCCTTGCGGTACGAGACGTACACGCCGCGCGGCTTGTCGACGGTCTTGACGGTCGCTTTCCCGGCCTCGAACGCGGCGTAATGCGCCGCCACGACCTTGTCCACGACGACGGCATGCGTGAGTTCCTGGCGGTTGAGGACGCCGCCGGGCACGATCGAATAGGGGTAAACGCGGCGCGTCTTCTTCGTCTCCATCTGTGCCGCGGTGCGCAGCACGGCCGGCGCCGGCGTCGCGGCGGCGGCCTGCGCCTGTGCGGCCAGCGGCGAGGCGGTCTCCCGCGCTTCCAGTGCGAACAGGGCGGCGCACGCCGCCACGCCCAGCAGGCCGACGGCCGCCAGGCGTTTTTTCAGACGCGAACCTTTTCTGCTCCGGCGAATGTAAGCGCTGCGGTAGTCCATACGAGGTCAGGGAAAGTGAGAGTAGGAGATCTCCTACAGAGTATCATCTTTCCTCGTATCAAACCTATATGATTCTAGAGAAATTCTATTTGCATTGTGGAAATAGAGACACGTTAGCGTTCGACGAGCGCCAGCACGGCCGTGATGTTGTCGCGGCTGCCGTGCGTCTTGGCGAGGGCGATCAGGTCGGCGCAGCAGTGCTCCAGCGATTGCGCATGCGCGCCGGCCAGCACGCGTTCGATGGCGGCATGCGGCGTGTTGCCGTACAAACCGTCGCTGCACAGCAGGTACAGGTCGCCGGGATGGGGCGTGCACGCCTTGACGTCGGGCGCGATCATGGCCGTCGGGCCGATCGCCTGCAGCAGCAGGTTGCGCGGCGGGAAGTCGCCGGAGACGCCCGCTTCCAGCGCCTGCTGGTACATGGTCTGGTCGCGCGTGAGCACGGCCAGTTCGCCGTCGCGGTAGCGGTACAGCCGGCTGTCGCCGACGTGGAAGATGATGAGCGGGCCGTCCGGCAGGCTTTGCCAGAAGCCCGTCAGCGTGGTGCCCATGCCGCTGCCTTCGCCGCGGCCGCCTTGCACATTCGCGCCGTACACGCGCGCATTGGCGGCGTCGACGGCTTCGTGCACGGCCACGATGGCGGGCATGTGCTCGTCCTGCCAGGTCGCGTCGGGGTCGACGGCGTCGCCGGGAGACGACTTTTTCGGATCGACGGCGGCCAGCGCCTCGCGCACGGTTGCGAGCGCCAGGTGGGCCGCGATCTCGCCGCCGTCGTGGCCACCCATGCCGTCCGCCACGGCCACCAGGCGTAGCAGAGGATCGATGAGGAAGTTGTCTTCGTTGGACTGGCGTACGAGGCCGACGTCGGTCAGGCCGTACGCGCAGCCGAAGGAAAGACGGTGGTAGATGCTCGGGGTTAGCTGCTTCCAGGTGCTCATCGAACGCGGTGGATATCAATACAGGTGCGGCATGCTAGCACGGGGAAACACGGTGTTGACGGTTTTTCAGGGCAGCCGCAGCACGCCGCTGACCGTGAAGCGGATCTCGCCGGGTTGGTCGCCCGGCGCGGTCTCGATGCGCAGGTCGGACAGGCCTTCGCGGTGGCTGCCCGCGACGAGCGCCGCGACCGTGTCGGCGAGCCGGTCCGCACGCTCGGGCGGCAGCGCCGCGGGCGCCGCGGCCGCGCCGAAGTACTGGTCGAGCAGCGCGCCGAAATCGCGCCGCGTCGTCACGCAGAACACGGGGCGCGACTGCGGGAACAGCGTGGCGACGGCGTTGTCCGTCCTGACTTTTTCCGGGTCGATGCAGACGACGTACAGCGCCTGTTCGTTGCGTTCCACCGGCAGCCACTGGCGCACTTCGGCGGCCGCGCGGTCCATGCCGTCGAGCAGTTCCGCCGGCACGCGCCGCCCGGGGTGGAAGGCGAGATAGGGCACGGCGAAATGGTCGGCCAATGCGCGCCCGACGACGGGCAGCTTCAGCTTGAAGTCGTCGAGCAGCACGTCCTCGACGTCGCGGCCCTGCGCGCGCGCCTGTTCCACCGCCTGCTCGATCTGCCCGCGGCCCAGCGCGGCGGAGCGCAGCGCGCCGACGAAGCCCGTGCGCTCGCGCGGCGTGGCCTGGCGGCGCTGGGCGAACGCGATGGCCAGCGTGTCGCACAGGTAGCGCGCGCCTTCGACGACCGTGCTGTCGAACGGGCCGCCGCGCAGGTTGTTGATGAGCTGGAAGACGCCGATTACTTCACTGTCGTGCATGATCGGGACGACGAGCATCTGCGTCGTGCGGTAGCCGGTGCGCCGGTCGACGCCCTGCTGGAAGCGCAGGTCGGCCGCGTAGCGCTGCAGTTCGGCGGCCTCGTAGACGTCGTTCAGGTTGAGCAGGCGGCGCGCCAGCGCGGCGTAGCCGGCCACGCTTTGCGCGGAGACCGGCAGGCGCAGCTGGCGGAACGACGCCATCCCCGTCTTGACCTTGGAGACCAGGCTGGCCTTGTCGTCGCCGACCGTGTAGATCGTCAGGCGGTCCGCCGCGAACAGGGCGCAGATGCCTTCGGACAGGTCGAGCATGATCTCGTCGACGTTGCGCGTGGCGTGGATGCGCGTGGTGAGCTGCTGCAGGCGGCGGAAGAAGTCGCCGCGTGCGTCCAGGCCCCCCACGATGGTCGCGTCGCTCATGGTCTCTTCATGGCCGCATCATGGGCGCGAGGCGCGTCGCATCCGCGTCTTCATCCATGACGCGCAGCACGCGGGTCGCGTCCGCATCGTCCTGCGCGCGGTCGACGATGTCGGCGGGGGAGCGCGGCGTCACCGTATCGAGCGGACGCCAGGGCGACGATGCGAGCGTGTCGCCGTCGAGCGCGCGCCGCAGATCGTCGCGGAACGCTTCGGCGCCGGGATATCGCTGTTCCGGGCGCTTGGCGAGGGCGCGCAGCACGACGCGGTCGAAGGCCGGGCCGAGCAGGGGATTCAGCAACGTGGGCGGGACGGGGTGGTCGTGCAGGATCTTCTGCTGCACGGCGAACATGCCGGCGCCGCGGAACGGCCGCTCGTTGGTGAGAAACTGGTACAGGATGATGCCGACCGCGAAGATGTCCGACTGCGGGCCGACGGCCTGGCCCGTGATCTGCTCGGGTGACATGAAGCTGGGCGTGCCGACCATCTCGGCGCCGCCATCCGCATCCTGGACGGCCGCGTTGAGGGCGGCCATGTGGGCGACGCCGAAGTCCGTCAGTTTCACGGAGAGGTCGTGGCTCAGCATGACATTGGCCGGCTTGATGTCCCGGTGGATCACGCCATTGCGATGCGCATAGCCGAGGGCGTCGAGCAGCTCGCACGTCATGCGCACGGCATCCTCGAGCGTGAATTCGAGGTGGAAGTCCTGGGTCATGTCGAAATACGCCGCCAGCTCTTCGCCGCGCACCAGTTCCATCACCATGTAGGCGACGCCGTTTTCCTCGCCGAAGTCGTACAGGCCAACGATGTGCGGATGGTTCAGCCGGGCGACGGCCTGCGCTTCGCGGATGAAGCGGGCCGAATAGGACGCGCGCAGTTCCGGGTCGGCATCGCAGGCGGTGGAGATGACCTTGATGGCGACGCTGCGGTTCAGGCGCGGGTCGAGCCCTTCGTACACCTCGCCCATGGCGCCGCGGCCGAGCACGCGCACGACCTGGTATCTGCCTAGCTGCTTGGGTGGGTTCATGGAAGGCGGGTAGGGGCTGCCGTC
>JBJMVU010000169.1:0-3342 GCA_045810485.1 Massilia sp.
CAATCTTAACCAACACCACCAACTTCATAAATACATGTTGCAGGCGCTCGCGACCGGCGGCGTCATCGGCTTCGTCCTCTGGGCCGCCACGCTGTACGCGCCGCTGCGCTTTTTCCTGCGCCGGCTCGGGCAGAATACGGAACAACATGCGCGCGAACCGCAGTTCGCGGTCGCGCTGGCCGGGGCGTTCGTGGTGCTCGGTTATATCGGCTTCGGGCTGACGGAAGTGATTTTCTGGTCTATGAAGGGCAGTCTGTTCTATGCGCTCATGGTGTTTTTGCTCATGGGCTTCTGCCTGAATGCGAAAGAAAAAATTGGATAACAGTGTCATCATCAAGCGCCTGTGGGCGATCCTGAAACCCTATCGCGGGCGCGCCTTCCTGTCGCTGTTCGCGATGGCGTTGACGGCCGCCACCCAGCCGTTGCTGGGCAAGGCCCTGCAACTGCTGATGGACATGGGGTTCAAGAACAAGGTGCCGTTCAGCCTGTGGTGGATTCCCGGCGTGCTGGTGTCGATCTTCGTCCTGCGCGGCATCGGCACGTTCGCCACCGCCTACTACAACAACTGGGTGCTCTCGCGCGTGCTGAACGACTTGCGCGCCCAGGCCTTCGCACGCCTGCTGCGCCTCCCGGTCGCGCGTTTCCACGAAGAGTCGACCGGCAAGGTGATCAACATCGTCGTCAACGACGTGCGCCAGGTCGTCGACATGATCCAGTCCGTATTCATCTCGTTCGTGCGCGACGTCCTCGTCGTGATCGGCCTGCTCGGCTCGCTGCTGTACCTGAACTGGATGCTGACCCTCGTCGCGATCGTCGTCGTGCCGCTGACGGCCGTGATCGTGCGCACCACCAGCCGCCGCCTGCGCCAGCTGAACCGCGAAAACCTGCGCGTGACGGCCGAGATGACGCAGGTCGTCGAGGAAGCGGCGCGCGGCCACCAGGTGGTGCGCGTGTTCTCCGGCGAGCGTTACGAGAACCACCGCTTCTTCCTGCGCAGCGAGGCGCTGCGCGGCTTTTCGCAACGCATGACGGTGGCCTTCGCGGCGACGACGCCCGTGACCCAGATCGCCACGTCGCTGGCGCTGTCGGTCGTCGTGGTGCTGGCGCTGCGGGCCGACATGACGGTCGGCGAATTCACCCAGTTCGTCACGCTGATGCTGATGCTGCTCACGCCCCTGAAGGCGCTGGCCGAAGTGAACGGCCCGATGCAGCGCGGGATCGCCGCGGCGGAAGCCGTGTTCGAGCTTATCGACGCGCCCGTCGAGCACGACCCGGGCACCCGCGCCATCGCGCGCGCACAGGGCCACGTCCGCTTCGAGCACGTGAAGTTCCGCTACCCGAACGCGCAGTCGCCCGCGCTGGACGACGTGTCGCTGGACGTGAAGCCGGGCCAGACCGTCGCGCTGGTCGGCATGTCGGGCGGCGGCAAGTCGACGTTCGTGAACCTCGTCACGCGCTTCTACGAACCGGAAGGCGGCCGCATCCTGCTGGACGGCATTCCGTACCAGGACATCCAGATGGCGTCGCTGCGCGCCCAGCTGGCGCTCGTGAGCCAGAACGTCGTGCTGTTCGACGACACGCTGCGCGCCAACATCGCGTACGGCGCCGAGCAGGTCGACGAGGCGCGCCTCGCGGCCGCCATCCATGCCGCGCACCTGGACGACGTGGTCGCACGCCTGCCGGAAGGCGTCGATACGATGATCGGCGAGAACGGCATGCGCCTGTCGGGCGGCCAGCGCCAGCGCGTCGCGATCGCGCGCGCCATCTACAAGGATGCGCCGATCCTGATCCTGGACGAGGCCACGTCGGCGCTCGACAACGAATCGGAACGCGCCGTGCAGGCCGCCCTCGATACCCTGATGGCCGGCCGCACCACGTTCGTGATCGCGCACCGCCTGTCGACCATCGAGGGCGCCGACCTGATCGTCGTGATGGAACACGGCCGCATCGTCGAGCAGGGCACGCACGACGAGCTGCTGGCCAAAGGCGGCATGTACGCCAACCTGTACCGGTTGCAGTTCTCCGCTCTGGTGGAAGAGACATGACGAGGGAAAGAGAACAGCGGGACAGAACGCTCGTCATCTCGCCGAACTGGATCGGCGACGCCGTGATGGCCCAGCCCCTGCTGCGCCTGCTCAAGCAGGCCCACCCGGAGCGCGCCATCGACGTGCTGGCGCCGCCGCAGGTGGTGCCCGTGTGGCGCCGCATCCAGGAAGCGGACGACATCCTGGTGACGCCTTTCCGCCACCGCGCGCTGCAGCTGGGCGAGCGCTGGCGCTACGCGCGGCTGCTCAAGGAACGCGGCTACAGCGATGCCTACGTGCTGCCCAACACCCTGAAATACGCGCTGATCCCGTGGCTGGCGCGCATCCCGCGCCGCGTGGGCTACAAGGGCGAGATGCGCTACGGGATGGTCAACGTCATGCACCACGACGACCAGCCGCCCCGCTCGATGGTGCCGTTCTACGCGGCCCTCGCGCGCGAGCCCGAGGTGCCGCTGCCGGGCAAGCTGTCACGCCCCTATCTCGTCGTCGGCGGGGAAGAGACGGAACTGGTCGGGAAGCGCCTCGGCGTCGATCTCACACGGCCACTTGTCGCGTTCGCGCCGGGCGCCGAATTCGGCGTCGCCAAGCGCTGGCCGCCCGCGCACTACGGGCAGCTTGCCGCGAAGGTCGTCGACGCCGTGCCGGGCGCGCAGGTGGTGCTGCTCGGCTCCCCGAACGACCGCGAGACGTGCGCCCAGGTCCAGCAGCATGCCGGCGCGGCCGGCTCCGACGTGCGCAACCTGGCCGGCCAGACGTCGCTCGACGACGCCATCGCCCTGCTGGCGCAGGCGAGCGCCGTCGTCTCCAACGATTCCGGCCTGCTGCACATCGCGTCGGCGCTGAACCGGCCGGTAGTGGCCCTGTACGGCTCGACGGATCCGGATTACGCGCCGCCGCTGTCGGAAGTGGCGCGGACGGTGTCGCTGCGCCTGGAATGCTCGCCGTGCCGCAAGCGCGAGTGCCCGCTGGGGCATCACGATTGCATGAACAAGATGAGCGTGGAGCGGGTGTGGAGCGAGCTGGCGCCGATTCTGGTGCCGGTCGTAGATACTGTTATCCCGGTCAAGCGGCGTGCAGGTCTGGATTGAACTTTTGTCCGGACTTCAGCACGCCGAAGGCGACGTGAAGCAGCTTTCTCATCATGGCGACGATAATGACCATGGGCTTTTTCCCGGCGCTGGACAGACGAGCGAGGAAACGCTTCCCCCAGTTTGTTCGATACAACGTGACCATGGCTGGCATGTACAAGCCCTTGCGGATCAGATTATGTCCGACCCTGGAGATGCGCGTCTTGCCC
>JBJMVU010000170.1:0-8467 GCA_045810485.1 Massilia sp.
AGTTCGGCGCAGGCGAGATAGAGCTGCTTCTTGTCGCCGAACGTGTCGTACATGCTCTGGCGGCCAATGCCCATCGCGCGCAGCAGGTCGTCCGTGGACGTCGCCTCGTACCCCTGCTCCCAGAACACCCGCACCGCCGCGTCGAGCGCTGCGGCCGGGTCGAATACCTTCGTTCTTGCCATCGTATTTAATCTTGACTAATCAGTCCAAAATAAAAGTATAATCGAAAACCGGGGTCAGAGCACATTTCGGATCAATGTCCGGGGAGCACAACAACCTCGCAAGCGACACCACCTTCGCGGGCGTCGGGCTTTCGCATGGCCGGCATCGGCCGACGCGTCAAGTTGCTGCAAAGATCGTGCACCAAAAAGGGCTCTGACCCCGAATTTTTTTTCTCAATTTTGGACTAATCAGTCAAGAAAGGCTTACCATGACCTCCCTCACCGGCAAGATCGCATTCGTCACCGGCGGTTCCCGCGGCATCGGCGCCGCGATCGTCCGCCGCCTCGCAGCCGACGGCGCCACCGTCGCGTTCACGTACGTGAGCGCGCACGACCGCGCGTTGCAACTGGCGGCCGACATCGACGCCGCGGGCGGCCACGCGCTGCCCCTGCGCGCGGACAGCGCCGATGCGCAGGCGCTGCAGCAGGCCATCGCGGGCGTCGCGGCGCAGTTCGGCCGCATCGACATCCTCGTCAACAGCGCGGGCATCCTCATCCACAAGGACCTCGCCGGGACGACGCTGGAAGACTACGACCGCATCGCCGCCGTCAACGTGCGCGCCCTGTTCGTCGCCACGCAGGCGGCCGCGCCGCACATGAAAGAAGGCGGGCGCGTCGTCAACATCGGCAGCATGGTGGCGGACCGCGCGGGCAGCCCGGGCGTGGCGTTGTACGCGATGAGCAAGGCGGCCGTGGCCGGCCTCACGCGCGGGCTCGCGCGCGACCTGGGGCCGCGCGGCATCACGGTGAACAATGTGCAGCCTGGGCCGACGGAGACGGAGATCGTCGCGGACGAATCCGTGCGCGCCTACCTGCGCGCGCAGATTCCGGTGGGACGGATGGGACAGGACGCCGAGATCGCGGGGCTGGTGGCTTATCTCGTCGGGAACGAGGCGGGGTACGTCAACGGCGCGTCGTTGACGATCGACGGCGGGTTCGTGGCCTGAACGGCTTACTTGCCGTAGCCGCTGGCCTTGAGGATCGCGGCCGGATCGCGCAATTCGATGAGCTCACGGATCGCGGCGCGCTTGTCGGACGCGCGCGCCACATACGCTTCGGCGATGCGCATCCCGACCCAGTAGCCGGCCTCGCAAGGCCAGCCCTCCGGCGCGGAGCCGCAGTTCGCGAACCAGCGCCGGAAGTGAGGACTGGCGACCAGCTTGTCCACATTGTCGCTGCTCCCCTGTATCGCCTGGCGATCCTGCTGGAAGGCCTGCCACAGTGCGGCTTCCTGCGGACGCGCCCACGTGTCGCGATCCAGATGCGGTATCGCGCCCGTGGCCAACGTCGCGACATAATCCGCGACGCCTTCTCTCAGCGCCTGGCTCAGCAAGAGGTCGGCCAGCGCAGCCGGCGTCTCGTCGTCCTGCCACGTGTGGACCGTTTCGTGCGCAAAAAAGCCGCGCATCGCGGTGCGGAACTGCTCGGGCGTCGTCCCGGGCGGACAAATCACCTCCAGGCCGAGTACCTGCCTGTCGTTGCTGGCCGTGCCGCCCGAGTTACCGGCGCCGAAGACGACGTCGATGGCGGGCAGCGGTCGCTCCGGCAGCAGGCCCGCAAACGCGAGATAGATCGCGCGCAGGTCGCCGCGTACGGCCGGCAGTTGCGGCAGGCATTCACGGATCGCGTAGCGGTAGACGTCGGGCTTGCCGGCGACGACCGCGGCAAGATGCCGCGCGTCGCGGATCCGCCCCGGCGTGAAGACCTTCACACCCGGCCCCGCGCCATCCAGATAGCCGCGCTGCAGCGCATCGGCCGTCGGTACGGCGCCGTCCTTCATGAGATTCGCGAAACGTACGGCGTCGCGCGCATCGATGTCGACGGTCAGCGGGTCGACACCCGCCGCAAGCACGGCGCCGGCCCACAGCGCCAGCACGGGCGGCAGCAGCTGTCGGAACCTCATCAGAACCGTTCGGTCTCGAGCAGATACCGCCAGCGCCCGGCCGGCAACGGCCCCAGCGCCACGCGTCCGATGCGCAGCCGGCGCAGCGCCTTGACGGTCAATCCGACCTCGGCGCACATGGCCGCCACCTGCCCCGGCCGGACATCCTTGCCGGCCAGGCGCAGCCGCGCCTCGCTTTGCCAGCTGGCCTTCAGCGGCGCGGTCGCCCTGCCTTGCACGCGCATGCTCGCGTTCAGGCGCGCCAGGCCGTCGTCGGCGATGGCGCCCGTCACCTCGACCACGTATTCCTGCTCGACGCGCGCGCCGTCTTCGACCAGCTTGCGCGTGACGCGCCAGTCCTGGCTCAGCACGAGCAGGCCGCTCGCTTCCGGTTCCAGCGGCGTGACGATGGTCAGGCGCGCCAGGTGCCGGCGCAGAAAACGCAAACCCGGCGCATGGGGCGATGCGGCCAGCGTCTCGGGTGCAAGCATGGCCAGCGCACCGGCCGCGTCGACGCCGGCCGGCTTGTGCAGCAGGATCGTCACCGGCGCCGGGTCGACGGGTTCGGCGCCCGGCAGCAGCGCGACAGCCTGCGCGGACGTCACGCGCGTCGCGGGGTCTTCGACGACGGCGTCATCGACCGTCACCCAGCCGCCCGCGATATAGCGCTCGGCCTCGCCGCGCGAGCACGGCACGATGTCGGCCACGCGCTTGGCGAGGCGGATACCTTCATCGCTCATGGTTGACTCCAGTCGTGGAAAAACGCCTCGAACGCGGCGATGGTCGTCTTGACGTCGGCGCTGGTGACGTCCAGGTGGGTCACGAGGCGCGTATGCGGGCCGATCGATGCACGGATGCCCTGGCGCGCCAGCGCGTCGCGCAACGGCGCGCATGCGGCGTCCGGGATCTCGACATAGAAGATGTTCGTCTGCAGCGCCGTCACCTTCAACGCGTCGATGCGCGCAAGGCCGGCGGAGAGGTCGGCCGCATTCTGGTGATCGTCGGCGAGACGCTCGACGTTGTGCTCCAGCGCGTACTGTGCCGCGGCCGCGATGACGCCGGCTTGTCGCATGCCGCCACCCAGCATCTTGCGCCAGCGTTTGCCCTGCTCGATGAAGGCTTTAGGGCCCAGCAACACGGAACCGACCGGCGCACCAAGGCCCTTCGACAGGCACACGGACACGGTGTCGAAACCCGCGGCCGCCTCGCGCAGCGGGATGCCCTGCCTGACGGCGGCATTGCAGACGCGGGCGCCGTCCAGGTGCGTGACGAGGCCTTTGGCATGTGCGAAGTCCGTCGCGGCCTTCACGTAATCCTGCGGCAGCACGCGGCCGCCGATCGTGTTTTCCAGCGCCAGCACGCGGGTGCGCGCGAAGTGCATGTCGTCCGGCTTGATGTACGCGGCGATGTCGGAGATGGCGATGCTGCCGTCCGGCTGGTTGGCGATCGGCTGCGGCTGGATCGAACCCAGCACCGCGGCGCCGCCGCCTTCGTACTTGTAGGTGTGCGCTTCCTGGCCGACGAGGTATTCGTCGCCGCGGCCGCAGTGCGTCATCAGCGCGATGAGGTTCGTCTGCGTGCCGCTCGGCGCGAAGAGGCCCGCTTCGAAGCCGAACAGTTCGGCCGCGAAGTCCTGCAGGCGGTTGACGGTGGGGTCGTCGGCGTAGACGTCGTCGCCGACGGGCGCCGCCGCCATCGCCGCGCGCATCGCGGCGGACGGTTGGGTGACGGTGTCGCTGCGCAGGTCGATCCAGCGGTCGTGGTGGTCGCTCATGGAGGGCTCAAGCAGTCGTTGGTTCGGTGTAGAAACGCGAAGAGAGTTCTTCGAGGCCCACTTCGGCCAGCACCTGCTGCAGGCGCTCGGCCGGCCGGCGGCGCGGCAGGTTTTTATACGTGGCGACGATCAGCTCGTTCTTCATCGAGTGCTCCCAGCCCACCAGTTCCGTCACGGTGACCTGGTAGCCGTGCGCCTCCAGCTGCAGGCAGCGCAGCACGTTGGTGATCTGGCTGCCGAATTCGCGCGTGTGGATCGGGTGGCGCCAGATCTCCGTCAGCGCGCTGCGGCCCAGGTCCTTGCCCTTATTCTTGCGCAGCACGGTGGCGACTTCGGCCTGGCAGCACGGCACCAGCACGATGTGCTTCGCATGCTTCTTCAGCGCGAAATCGATGGCGTCGTCCGTCGCCGTGTTGCAGGCGTGGAGCGCCGTCACCACGTCGATCGTGGCCGGCAGCTTGTCGGATTCGGTCGAATCCGCGACGGACAGGTTCAGGAACGACATGCCCGGAAAGCCCAGGCGTGCGGCCAGCTCGGTCGACTTCTGCACGAGTTCTTCGCGCGTCTCGATGCCGTAGATATGGCCGCCGTCCCTGCCTTTGAAGAACAGGTCGTACAAAATGAAGCCGAGGTAGGACTTGCCGGCGCCATGGTCGACGACGGTCGCGCCTTCCCCCACATCCTTCAACAGCGGCTCGATGAACTGCACGAGGTGGTAGACCTGCTTCAGCTTGCGGCGGCTGTCCTGGTTCAACTTGCCGTCGCGCGTGAGGATGTGCAGTTCCTTCAGCAGCTCGATCGACTGGCCCGGCTTGATTTCCGGGGCCAGCTGGTAAATCGTCGGGGCGTCTTTTTTAGCTTGCTTCATTGATCCATGCCGCCTGTATGGCTTCCAGAACGCGCTCGCCGCCGCGCGTGCGGTCGTCGTCGAAGCCATCCAGCGCGACGACCCAGTTATGCAGGTCGACGAAGCGCACGGTGGCCGGATCGACGTCCGGATAGGTTTCGTACAAGGCCTCGGCGATGGCCGTGACATCGGTCCACTTCATGTGTCCCCCGTCGTGCTCAGTGGTTCTCGGCTGCGTGGTTGATCGTGTACTTCGGGATCTCGACGACGAGGTCTTCGTCGGCGATGATCGCCTGGCAGGACAGGCGCGAGTTCGGCTCCAGGCCCCAGGCCTTGTCGAGCATGTCCTCTTCCTTTTCCTCCTGCTCGTTCAGCGAGTCGAAGCCTTCGCGCACGATCACGTGGCACGTCGTGCACGCACACACGCGGTCGCAGGCGTGTTCGATCTCGATGTCGTTCTCGAGCAGCGTGTCGCAGATCGACTTGCCGCTCTGGCCTTCGAGCACGGCGCCTTCGGGGCAGAAGACGGGATGGGGGAGGATGACGATTTGTGGCACTTCTTGACCTCTTGTGTTTGTTTGTTTTGGGGCGCCGATCTCGGTCCGCGCCCCTAAAACCGTCATCCCCGGACTGGCCGTCCGCCTTGGCGGGGATCCAGGCTGAGTCACCGAAGCCGGTACGTCGATCACGTCGCACACGTTACGATTCCTGATGCTCAGCTTGGGTTCCCGCCTTCGCGGGAACGACGTTGGTTTATGTTTTCTAACGCTCAGGCGATCACACCTGGTCCAGCGTCTTACCCGCCAACACCTTGCGCACGCTCTTGTCCATGCGCAGCGCGGCGAATTCCTCGGTGCCGCGCGCCAGCGCCTGCACCGCGTCGTGCAGCACGTTCTGGCGCGAGTCGGCGTCGATGGATTCGTCGTTCGAGCGCGCCGTCGCGTCGCGCACGCCTTGCACCAGTTGCGCGATCGCGCCCTGCTCTTCCTCGCTCAGCAGGTCGGCGTCGGTATCGAGCGCGGACTGCGTGGCCAGCAGGATGCGCTCCGCCTCGACCTGTTCCTCGCGCAGCGCGCGCGCGACCATGTCGACCTGCGCCGAGTTGTACGAGTCCTGCAGCATGCGCGCGACCTCGTCGTCGCCGAGGCCGTACGACGGCTTCACGGTGATCGACGCTCCCACGCCGGAGCGCGTCTCGCGCGCCGCCACCGACAGCAGCCCGTCCGCGTCGACCTGGTACGTGACGCGGATGCGCGCCGCGCCGGCCGCCATCGGCGGGATGCCGCGCAGTTCGAAGCGCGCCAGCGAACGGCAGTCGGACACCAGCTCGCGCTCGCCCTGCACCACGTGCACGGCCAGCGCCGTCTGGCCATCCTTGAACGTCGTGAACTCCTGCGCGCGGGCGCACGGGATCGTCGAGTTGCGCGGGATGATCTTCTCGACCAGCCCGCCCATCGTCTCGATGCCGAGCGACAGCGGGATCACGTCGAGCAGCAGCCAGTCGTCGCCCGCCGCGCGGTTGCCCGCGAGGAGGTTCGCCTGGATGGCGGCGCCCAGCGCGACGACCTTGTCCGGATCGATGTTCGCGTGCGGGATCGTTTTAAAAAAGTCGCCGACGGCGCGGCGGATGTGCGGCATGCGCGTGGCGCCGCCGACCAGCACGACGCCGTCGACGTCTTCCACCGACACGTTCGCGTCGCGCATCGCCTTGCGCACGGCGTTCATCGTCTTCGCGACGAGCGGCTGCGTGATCTCGGCGAAGACCTTCGCGGGGATCGTCACCTGCACGACTTCGCCCGATTTCAGGATCGCCTCGACGGTCGTCTCTTCGTTCGTCGACAGTAGTTCCTTGGCCTGGCGCGACTTGACCATCAGCGTGGCGGTGTCGACTTCGGACAGCGGCGCGAGGCCGGCCTGCTGGGTGATGTGGCAGAACAGGCGCTGGTCGAAGTCGTCGCCGCCGAGCGCGGAATCGCCGCCCGTGGACAGCACTTCGAACACGCCTTTCGACAGCTTGAGGATCGAGATGTCGAACGTGCCGCCGCCCAGGTCGTACACGGCGAACACGCCTTCCTTGCCGTGGTCGAGGCCATACGCGATGGCGGCGGCCGTCGGTTCCGACAGCAGGCGCAGCACGTTCAGCCCGGCCAGCTGGGCCGCGTCCTTCGTCGCCTGGCGCTGCGCGTCGTCGAAGTACGCGGGCACCGTGATGACGGCGCCGACCAGTTCATCGCCGAGTGCATCCTCGGCCGTCTGGCGCAGCGTGGCCAGGATCTGCGCGGAGACCTCCACCGGCGACTTCACGCCCGCGACGGTCTTCACTTGCACCATACCCGGAGCGTCGACAAAATCGTACGGCAGGTTCTCGACGTGCGCGATGTCCTTCAAGCCGCGGCCCATGAAGCGCTTGACGGAGACGATGGTGTTCTTCGGATCGGTGGTGCGGGCCGCCATCGCCTTGTAGCCGATGTTGGCGTGGCCGTTCGGGAGGTAGCGCACGATCGATGGCAGCAGCGAGCGGCCGTCCTCGTCGGTGAGCACTTCCGGGATCGAGTGACGCACGGTCGCGACGAGGGAATTGGTGGTGCCCAGGTCGATGCCCACCGCCAGCCGGTGCTGGTGCGGCGCGGTCGACATGCCGGGTTCGGAGATCTGCAGTAGTGCCATGGTCGTGTTACCTAATCTTCTTGTTAGATACTGTCGCAAATTGCGTAGGGTGGGGTGATCGATGCCGGGGGCATCGATCACGTGCCCACGCGTGACGTTTGCGGTGTGTCGGCGTTACGCGTGGGCGGAGGCCGCCCACCCTACGACTCTAATGCCTCAAACGCGTATTGCAATTCGTCGCCGAATTTGTCGAGGAACATCAGCGCCCGCACGCCTTGCGCCGCCTGCTGGTAGTCCCCGGCGTCGAGCAGCTTGCCGACCTGCGCCAGGCGCTGCTTGCGCTCGCCGCGGATGCGCGCATCCAGCTCGTCGAGGGCGCCGGCGTCCTTCGCGTCACGCGCGTCGGACAGCGCTTCGCGCAGCTCCATCTGCTCCATCAGGAAGTCCATCGGCATCGCCGTGTTCGACTCGGTCTGCAGGTCGACGCCGTGCAGCTCGCACAGGTAGCGCGCGCGCCGCATCGGGTTCTTCAGGGTCTGGTAGGCCTCGTTGGCGCGCGTGGCCCATTGCATCGCGACGCGCTTTTCGGCGTCGCTCGCGTTCACGAAACGGTCCGGATGGACGCGGCCCTGGACTTCGCGGTACGCGGTGTCCAGCGTCTCCATGTCGACGTCGAACCTGGCCGGCAGCTGGAACAGCTCGAAGTGGTTTTGCACGTTCCGGTGCTCCCGGTCAGACGCGGAAGCTTTCGCCGCAACCGCAATTGTCCTTGACGTTCGGGTTGTTGAAGCGGAAGCCTTCGTTCAGGCCTTCGCGGGCGAAATCGAGCTCGGTGCCGTCGATGTACGGGAGGCTCTTCGGATCGACGAAGACCTTCACGCCGTGCGATTCGAAGACCGCATCTTCGGCGCCGGCTTCGTCGACGTATTCCAGCTTGTAGGCCAGGCCGGAGCAGCCGGTCGTGCGCACGCCGAAACGCAGGCCCACGCCCTTGCCCCGGCGTTCGAGGTAACGGTTGATGTGCTTTGCGGCTTTTTCGGTCAATGTCACAGCCATTCTAAATCTCCAGCTTAGGTGATGCTTGGTCATATGGTGGGCACTGGGTGCCCACCCTACGGCGATCGATTCGTAGTGTG
>JBJMVU010000171.1:0-4306 GCA_045810485.1 Massilia sp.
GGCCTCGAAGCTCGGGAAGGTGTGGCCCGAATCGATCTTGTAGGTGTCGGCGAAAGCGGCGCTGGAAGCGAAGGCAACGGCGAGCAGGGCGAGGTGCTTGAGTTTCATGTAAAACGATCCTTTAACGATGGGTAGTATTGGCTGTTACTGTCCCGCTGCGACGCGGAATTTGATGACGACTTCGTCGGCGACCATGCTCGTGTCCTTCCACTCGCCTTCGCCGATGTTGAAGGCCAGCCGCTTGATCGGCAGCTGTCCTTCGAAAACCTGTTTCGGGCCTTCCTGCCTGACGCTGATCGGGAAGGTGACGTCCTGGGTCTTGCCCTTGATGGTCAGCTTGCCCGAGACGGCGAGCTTGCCTGCGCCGGCCGGCTTGATCGCGGACGACACGAAGGTCGCCTTCGGAAACTTGGCCGCGTTGAACCAGTCCTTGCCGGCCACTTCCTTGTTGTACTCGGCTTCGCCGATGTCGAAGCTGGCCGTGTCGATGTCCACGCGCGCCGTCGCTTTTTCCGGGTGCGCGGCGTCGTAGTCGATCTGCGCGTTGAAGCTCTTGAACTTCGATTCGACCGGCACGTTCATCTGCTTGAACACGGCCGAGACGCTGCTGTGCGCCACGTCGGTTTTCAGCGGCATCGCGCTGGCGATCAGCGTCACACCGGCCAACAAGGCAGCGAGGCCGCCACGGTTGAATTTCATGGTTATCTCCTTCAATTGGAACGGCCGGGCAGCATGCGTCCGATAGTGCCGTCGCGGTCGATGAACTGGTGCTTCAGGGCGGCCGCCACGTGCAGGCCGACGAGGCCGGCCATGATCATGTTCAGCCAGTAATGGATCGGTTTCAGGGTCTCGGCCAGCGCCGGGTTCTTGGCAATGAACACCGGCAGCTGGAACAGGCCGAACCAGACGACCGGGAAGCCGGCCGCCAGCGTGTAGAAATAGCCGGACAACGGCACGGCGAAGATCAGCACGTACAGCAGATGGTGCAGGCCGTGGGCGGCGCCGCGCTGCCAGGCGGGCATCGTGGCCGGCAGCGCCGGCGGGCGGTTCTTCAGGCGCCACAGCAGGCGCAGGGTGGCCAGCAGCAGCACGGTCACGCCGGCCCATTTATGCCACGAAAAATACTTCAGCTTGGTGGGCGAAATGCCGGGGATGTCCGTCATCACGAGCCCCAGCGTGAACGCACCGATGATCAGCACGGCGATCAGCCAGTGAAGCACGATGGCGGTCGTGGTGTAGCGCTGCATGGCGGGTCTCCGATGAATTAGTACGAGTTAGAACTAAATCTTACCAAAAATATTTGCCGGGTAAGGCAGGCTGGCATTTCCATCAGCACACTAGCATGAGTTGCGGGTAAGCGTGGATTTGCAATAGGGATACTTTAACCGTTCCAAATATTGCGCGGAAGCTATCCATACGGATAACTTTGTTCAGCCAATGGGACAATCCGTGGCGCATACGCCATGCGTGCTCACGTGCGCGCCCGGGCGGCGCATGCAGAAAGGTAAAATGTTAAAAAAATGGATTTATAAAACATCATGACCCATCTACGGCGCCGCACGCCCGGTCTGCCGCTGTTGCTGGCGGCGCTCCTGCTGACATTGCCTGCACATGCCGAGGAAGCGGCGCGCCGGGCCGAGTTTGCCGACCTGTCGATCGAGGAGCTGGCGAACATCGACGTCACCTCGGTCTCGCGCCGGCCGGAGCGCCTGCAGGATGCGCCGGCCTCCGTGTTCCTGATCACCGCGGCAGACATCCGCCGCGCCGGCGTCCGCAATCTCGTCGAGGCGCTGAACCTCGCCCCCAACCTGCAGGTCGCGCGCAGCAGCAACGCCAACTATTTCATTTCCGCCCGCGGCATGAACGGCACGAGCAACAGCCCGGCCAACAAGCTCCTCGTGATGATCGACGGCCGCTCGGTGTATTCCCCGCTGTTCTCCGGCGTGTTCTGGGACGAGCCGGACGTGATGCTGGAAGACGTCGAGCGGATCGAGGTGATCAGCGGCCCCGGCGGCACCTTGTGGGGCGTGAATGCCGTCAACGGCGTCATCAACATCACGACCCGCCACGCGCGCGACACCCAAGGCGACCTGCTCGTGCTGCGCGCCGACGACAACGGCGCGCAGGCCGCGTTCCGCCATGGCGGCGCGATGGATGGCGCGATGGGCAAGGGTGCGTGGCGGGCCTACGGCAAGGTGTTCGGGCTGGGGCACAGCGAACCCGCATCGGGCCAGCCTCTCGACGACGACTGGACGCAGGGCCAGGTGGGCTGGCGCGGCGACTGGGAGCGCGGCGCGGAGCGGTTCAGCGTCAACGCCAATGCCTGGCGCGGACGCGAAGGCCAGCCGGCGCCGGGTGTCATCGCGGCGCCGGGAGCGGACGTGGGCCTGGACGACATTCAAATCCAGGGCGCCAACGTCACCGGACGCTGGGAGCATGTGCTCGACGGCGGCGGCAGCGTGACCGCGCAGGCGTATTACGACTACCGCCACCGCCGCGTGCCGCCCACGTTCACGGACGCCGTCGACATCGTCGACGTGCAACTGCAGCACGCGCTGCCCGCGCATGGCCGGCACAGCATCGTGTGGGGCGGCGAATACCGCTACAGCCGCGACCGCGTGGACAACAGCCGCTTCGTCGCCTTCCTGCCCGCGCGCGACAACCAGGCCTGGGCCAGCCTGTTCGCCCAGGACGAGGTGGTGTTGCGCGACGACCTGCACGTCACGGCCGGCGTGCGCTACGAGCGCAATCCGTACACGGGCGCGGAGTTCCTGCCGAACCTGCGCCTGTCCTGGCGCGCCACGCCGGAGCACGCGTTCTGGGCGGCCGTGTCGCGCACCGTGCGCGCGCCTTCGCGGCTGGACGTGGACGCCTGGGTGCCCGGGGCGCCGCCATACCTGCTGGCCGGCGGCCGGGGCGTGCGGACCGAGACCGCGCGCGTGCTCGAACTGGGCTACCGCGGCCAGGCGGGGCAGGTCGTGTCGTATTCCGTGACGGCGTTCCGTAACCTGTACGACCACCTGCGCACGCAGGACCTGACGCCTGCCGGACAGATCGTGTTCGGCAACCTGATGGCAGGCCAGGCGCGCGGCGTCGAAGCGTGGGGCAATGTGCAGATGACGCAGGCGTGGCGCCTGGCGGCGGGGGGCACGCTGCTGCACGAGGAATTCGCGCTGAAGCCGGGCAGCGCCGACCAGGGCAGCGTCATGACGACGGGGCGCGACCCGGCCTACACGCTCCAGCTGCGTTCCAGCCACGCGCTCGATGCGGACCGCGAACTGGAGCTGGCCGTGCGCCGCAACGGCGCGCTGGGTTTTCCGGACGTGCCGGCTTACTGGGCCGTGGACGCCCGCTTCGGCTGGCGCGTGGCCAAGGGGATGGAATTGTCGGTGATCGGGACGAACCTGAACGGCGGCCACGCGGAATACGGCGTGGCGTCCGTGCGGACCGAGGTGCCCAGGACGGTGGGCGTCAAGTTCACGTGGGAGAGGTGAAATCATCGTCGCCCCCGCGCAGATCGTCGCCCCCGCGCACATCGTCGCCCCCGCGCAGGCGGGGGGCCAATTTCTGCATGCGTTTCGACAGCGCATGCAAAACTGGATCCCCGCCTCCGCGGGGATGACGTATCGTTGCTTTGAGCGCTATTCGCGCGTGCTTAAATGGCCTTCGCCAGCTGCGCCGCCAGGCCGGTGTAATTCGCCGGCGTCATCGCGAGCATCAGGTCCCTGGCGTCCTGCGGAATCGCCAGCTTGCCGATGAATTCCTGCAGCGCGTCGCGCGTGATGCCCTTGCCGCGCGTGAGTTCCTTCAGCTGCTCGTACGGGTTCTCGATGCCGTAGCGGCGCATCACGGTCTGCACCGGCTCGGCCAGCACTTCCCAGTTCGCGTCCAGGTCCTGCTCCAGGCGCGCCGGGTTCACTTCCAGCTTGTTCAGGCCGCGCAGGCAGCTGTCGTACGCCAGCAGCGCATAGCCGAAGCCGACGCCGATGTTGCGCAGCACGGTGGAGTCGGTCAGGTCGCGCTGCATGCGCGAGACCGGCAGTTTATCCGCCATGTGGCGCAGCATGGCATTGGCCAGGCCCAGGTTGCCTTCCGAGTTCTCGAAGTCGATCGGGTTGACCTTGTGCGGCATGGTCGACGAACCGATTTCGCCGGCCTTCAGCTTCTGCTTGAAGTAGCCCAGCGACACATAGGTCCAGATGTCGCGGTTCAGGTCGAGCAGGATGGTGTTGGCGCGCGCGAAGGCATCGAACAGTTCGGCCATGTAATCATGCGGTTCGATCTGGATGGTGTAGGGATTGAACAC
>JBJMVU010000172.1:0-6206 GCA_045810485.1 Massilia sp.
ATGCGGTCGATGTCGCGGAAGCCGATGCGGCGCTCCAGGAATGCCTGGACCGCGATTTCGTTCGCCGCGTTCAGCAATGCGGGCGCCGTACCGCCCGCGCGCAAGGCGTCGAACGCGAGCGCGAGGCATGGGAAGCGGTCGAAATCGGGCTTGTGGAATTCCAGCGCCGCCCATTGGGTCAGGTCGAGCTGGTCGACGCCGGACGCGATGCGTTCCGGGTACGCGAGCGCGTGCGCGATCGGCGTGCGCATGTCCGGGTTGCCGAGCTGCGCCAGCACGGAGCCGTCCACGTACGACACCATCGAGTGGATCACGCTTTGCGGGTGGATCACGACTTCGATCCGGTCGGCCGGCGCGCCGAACAGCCAGTGCGCCTCGATCACTTCGAGGCCCTTGTTCATCATGGTGGCCGAGTCGACGGAGATCTTGCGGCCCATCGACCAGTTCGGATGCTTGCAGGCTTCTTCCGGCGTGACATCTTCCAACGTCTCGACGGCGCGCTGCAGGAACGGGCCGCCGGACGCCGTCAGCAGGATCTTCGCGACACCGGCCGCGTCCGGCGAACGCCCGTATGTCCCGGGCAGCGACTGGAAAATCGCGTTGTGTTCGGAGTCGATGGGCAGCAGGGTCGCCTTGTGCTCCTTGACGGCGTCCATGAACAGCTGGCCGGACATCACGAGCGCCTCCTTGTTCGCCAGCAGGACCTTCTTGCCCGCGCGCGCGGCCGCGAGCGTGGGCGCGAGGCCGGCGGCGCCGACGATGGCGGCCATCACCGTGTCGGTGTCGGGGCTGGACGCGATCTCGCACAGCGCCGCTTCGCCGTGGGCGACGTCGATGGGCAGGCCGGCCAGCAGGTCGCGCAGGCGCGCGGCCGCCTCCGGCGTGCCGACGACGGCGCGCTGCGGACGGAACACGCGGCATTGCGCGGCGAGCGCATCGACGCGCTCGTGCGCGGACAGCGCGTAGACACGGTATTGGTCGGGATGACGCGCCAGCACGTCGAGGGTCGAGACGCCGATCGAACCGGTGGCGCCAAGGATAGTGATGCTTTGCATGTTGCGTTCCATTGTCAAGGTCGTTCCAACATGGGCGGGCGTCGCAGTGTTCGACTGCCTGGCCAGCGCTGAGTCATTCTGGCACGACGCGCGCGGCGGCGGCGCGCCGCCCGCGTTGGAACGGCCTGGTGTCTTACAGCCGCGAGCCGATCAGCGCGGCGAGCGGCAGCACGGGGATCAGTGCGTCGATGCGGTCCAGCACGCCGCCATGGCCCGGCAGCAGGTTGCTGCTGTCCTTCATGCCCGCACGCCGCTTGAGCTGGGATTCGAAGAGGTCGCCGACGATGCTGGCGGCCGTCATCAGCACGAGCACCAGGGCCAGCACCGGCCAGCCGTACGTGTGCTGGACGCGCACGGCGAAGGTGTGCGCGAAGGCGTCGCCGCCGAACTGGACCGACAGGCCGCCCAGCACGAGCACGGCGATGCCGCCGCCGATCGCGCCTTCCCACGATTTGCCGGGCGAGATCGACGGGGCCAGCTTGTGCTTGCCGAACGCCTTGCCCGCGAAATAGGCGCCGATGTCGGCCACCCACACGATCGCGAGCACGGACAGCAGGAACAGCGGCGAGTGCGAATACAGGTCGACGATGGCGGCGAAGCAGCCCACCACGGCGAACGCATACACGAGCGACAGCAGCGTGTTCGCCGGCGTGCCCAGCGGCGGCAGGCCGATCTTCAGCGAGGGCGCGAACCGGGCGATCCACAAGGCCACGCTCAGCGCGGCCCAGAACGACAGGTTCGTGTGGCCCGTGAACACGGACATCGCGAACACGGCGGCCCAGACCAGTGCGATCACGTGGGCGTTGTGCGTCTCGGGATTGAACAGCCGGAAGCATTCCCAGATGGCGGCGCCGAAGAACACCGTCGCCACCACCGCGAACGCCGTGTAGTTGTTGAAGTAAAGGACTGGCAGCAATATTGCCAGCAGCACGACGGCGGTAATGACGCGGGTTCTGAGCATCAGTTGTTTAGCCTTGTTTAGCCTTGTTGGCGACCTGTTCGCCGGTGCGGCCGAAGCGGCGCTCCCGGCTCTGGTAGGACGCGATCGCGGTGTCGAGCGAGTCGGGCGAAAAGTCCGGCCAGAAGGTGTCGGTGAAGTACAGCTCGGAATACGCGAGCTGCCACAGGAGGAAGTTGGAGATGCGCTCTTCGCCGCCGGTGCGGATGAACAGGTCCGGTTCCGGCGCATAGGCCATCGCCAGGTGCGGGGCCAGCATCTCTTCGGTGTAGTCCGTCGTGCCCGGATTCGCGGCGACCATCTTGCCGGTCGCCTGCATGATGTCCCAGCGGCCGCCGTAGTTGGCGCACACGGTGACGGTCAGGCGGCTGTTGTTGGCGGTACGGCGCTCGGCGTTGGCGATCATGTCCTGCAGCTTCGAATCGAAGCGCGACAGGTCGCCCACGACCTTCAGGCGGATGTTATTCGCATGCATCTTCGACACTTCGCGCTCGAGCGCGGCGACGAACAGGCCCATCAGGTAGGACACTTCATCGGCCGGGCGGCGCCAGTTTTCCGACGAAAACGCGAACAGCGTCAGGTATTCCACGCCACGATCCACGCAGGCTTCGACGATCTTGCGCACGGCGTCCACGCCCTTGACGTGGCCGGCCACGCGGGGCAGCAGGCGTTTGGTCGCCCAGCGGCCGTTGCCGTCCATGATGATGGCGATGTGGCGCGGCACCTTGGGCGCTTCGGGGACTGCGGTGGTCGAACTTTTAAAAATCATAAATCTGGCCAGAAGGCGGACTGCGCAGGAATTGCAACTAAAGGCGGAACGGACCGGATCAAGCCTTGCCTGCCGGTCCGACGTCCACAACGATACGCGGCGCCACGTGGCGCCGCAAGACGGATCACACCGTCATGACTTCTTTTTCTTTGTCGGCAACCAGCTTGTCGATGTCGACGACGGCCTTGTCGGTCATCTTCTGGACGTCGTCCTGGCCGCGGCGCTCGTCGTCTTCCGAGATCGCCTTGTCCTTGACCAGCTTCTTCAGTTGCTCGTTGGCGTCGCGGCGCACGTTGCGGACGGCGATCTTCGCGTCTTCCGCTTCCGATTTGCACAGCTTGACCATTTCCTTGCGGCGCTCTTCGGTCAGGGCCGGGGTCGGCACGCGGACGAGGTCGCCGAACGTCGACGGGTTCAGGCCCAGGTCGGACTCGCGGATCGCCTTTTCGATGACGTTCAGCATTTTCTTTTCGTACGGCTGGACGCCGATCGTGCGGGCATCGATCAGGGTCAGGTTGGCGACCATCGGCAGCGCGGTCGGCGAACCGTAATAATCGACCATCACATGGTCCAGGATGCCGGTGTGGGCGCGGCCGGTGCGAACCTTGGCCAGATTGCTTCTCAGGGTCTCGATGGACTTCGCCATCTTGTCCTGGGCACTTTTTTTAACGTCAGCGACGGACATGCTGCTCTCCTGTATTTCTAACTATTGATTAAACGTGTACGAGTGTACCCTCGTCCTCGCCCATGATCACGCGCTTGAGCGCGCCCGGCTTGACGATCGAGAACACCTTGATCGGCAGCTTCTGGTCGCGGCACAGGGCGAACGCGGTGGCGTCCATCACCTGCAGGTGCTTCGCGATCGCTTCGTCGAACGTGATCTGCTCGTAGCGGGTCGCGTGCGGATCCTTCTTCGGATCGGCAGTATATACGCCATCGACCTTGGTTGCCTTCAATACAATCTCGGCAGAGATTTCCGAACCGCGCAGCGCGGCGGCGGTGTCGGTGGTGAAGAAGGGGTTGCCGGTGCCCGCGGCGAACACGACGACCTTGCCCTCTTCCAGGTATTGCAGCGCCTTCGGACGCACGTACGGCTCGACCACCTGCTCGATGCCGATCGCCGACATCACGCGGGCGGTGATGCCCTGCTGGCGCATGGCGTCGGCCAGCGCGAGCGCATTCATCACGGTGGCCAGCATCCCCATGTAGTCGGCCGTCGCGCGGTCCATGCCCTGCGCGCCCGGCGCGACGCCGCGGAAGATGTTGCCGCCGCCAATCACCACCGCCAGTTCCACACCCAGCCTCGACACTTCCGCGACGTCGGCGACCATGCGTTCGATGGTGGCGCGGTTGATGCCGAACGGATCGTCGCCCATCAGCGCTTCGCCAGACAGTTTGAGGAGGACTCGTTGGTAGGCTGGTTTTGTCATGAATGGGACTCCTGTGGTCATTGAATGTTTCGAATTCGGTACTACTCCGGACAGGGATTGGTCCGGTTGGGTGGGCACCCCGTGCCCACGCGGAATGTTGCGTCTTACCTGCTTGTGGCCGGCCAACATGACGCGGGCGCGTGGGCGCGGGAGCGCCCACCCTACGGTCTTGCAACCGGTTGTAAAAACGGGCCTTGCGGCCCGTTCTCTTTATTACTGCTTGGCAGCAGCCATCTGGGCCGCCACTTCCGCTGCGAAGTCGTCGACTTTCTTCTCGATGCCTTCGCCGACCACGTACATCGTGAATGCTTTCACGGTGGTGTTGGCGGCCTTCAGCATCTGCTCGACGCTCTGCTTGTCGTTCTTCACGAATGCCTGGTTGAACAGCGACACTTCTTTCAGGTACTTCTGCACCGAACCGTCGATACGCTTCGCGACGATCTCGGCCGATTGCGGCTGCTTGCCTTCGGCGACGGCCTTGTCGGCGTCTTCCTGGGCTTTCAGCTGAGCAACCGAACGCTCTTTCTCGATCAGGTCGGCCGGCACCTGCTCGGACGACAGGGCGACCGGCTTCATCGCGGCGATGTGCATCGCGACGTCTTTACCGACCTGCTCGTCGGCGCCGTCGTAGTCGACGATCACGCCGATGCGGGTGCCGTGCAGGTACGACGCCAGCTTGCCGGTGGTTTCGAAGCGCTGGAAACGGCGAACGGTCATATTCTCGCCGATTTTGCCGATCAGTGCCGTACGCACGTCGTCGAACGTCTTGCCGTCGACCGTCAGGGCGGCCAGGGCGGCGACGTCGGCCGGGTTGTTCTCGGCGACGAGCTTGGCAGCCAGGTTGGCCATGGCCATGAATTCGTCATTCTTGGCGACGAAGTCGGTTTCGCTATTGATCTCGACCAGCGCGCCGATATTGCCGGCAACATAAGCCGTCACGACGCCTTCGGCCGTGATGCGGGCTGCCGCTTTCGATGCCTTGCCGCCCAGCTTGACGCGCAGGATCTCTTCGGCACGCGCCATGTCGCCTTCGGCTTCGTTCAGTGCCTTCTTGCATTCCATCATCGGGGCGTCGGTCTTGGCACGCAGTTCGCCAACCATCGCTGCAGTAATCGCTGCCATGTCATTTCTCCTAAAGTAGGAGCAAGCGTCGCTCGCGACGTCTTGCATATTATTAATCTGTCCAGGAATTGCTTGCAAAAAGGGGCGCTCGATCTTAGGCTCGGCGCCCCTTTGCTGCTCAGCGGGCCGTGACCCGCCGGGAATTAAGCTTGCTCGGAAACTTCGACGAAGTCGTCAGCCGACTTGACCATCTCGGCGACTTCGTTGCTGGCGTTCGCACGGCCTTCCAGGATCGCATCGGCGACGCCGCGTGCGTACAGGGTGATGGCCTTCGACGAGTCGTCGTTACCCGGGATGACGTGGCTCACGCCTTCCGGCGAGTGGTTGGTGTCGACCACGCCGATGACCGGGATGCCCAGCTTGCCGGCTTCGGTGACGGCGCCCTTGTGGTAGCCGACGTCCACGACGAAGATCGCGTCCGGCACGCCCTGCAGGTCCTTGATGCCGCCGATCGATTTCTGCAGCTTGTCCAGTTCGCGCGAGAACATCAGCGCTTCTTTCTTGCTCATCTTCTCGACTTCGCCCGACTCGATGGCCGCTTCCATGTCCTTCAGGCGCTTGATCGAGGTCTTGATCGTCTTGAAGTTGGTCAGCATGCCGCCCAGCCAGCGCTGGTCGACGTACGGCACACCGGCGCGCTGTGCTTCAGCGGCGATGATGTCGCGGGCCTGGCGCTTCGTGCCCACCAGCAGGATCGTGCCGCGGTTGGCGGCGATCTGCTTGATGGTCTTCATCGCATCCTGGTACATCGCCATGGTCTTTTCCAGGTTGATGATGTGGATCTTGTTGCGATGACCGAAGATGAACGGGGCCATTTTCGGGTTCCAGAAACGGGTCTGGTGGCCGAAGTGAACACCGGCTTCCAGCATTTC
>JBJMVU010000173.1:0-21794 GCA_045810485.1 Massilia sp.
AAATCATCGACCCGGCACAGCAACACGTCAATGCCTTTCGCCGGCGCCGGCCGCACCGGGCGGCGGACCGCCCGGCGCCCACTTGTCCTTCTGCTGGAACAGGAACAGCTGCGACGCATCCGCGCTCATCGGGATGGCGCGCGCCTGCCACGCGCTGTCGTGCAGGTCCATGTCGGCGTCGTATTCGACGTGGCAGCCGAGCGGGCTGTTGAAGTACCAGAACCAGTTGGAGCCCATCTTGTGGCGGCCCGGGCCCCAGAACGACTGATAGCCCTTGTTCACGAAGCGCGTGCCGGCCTGCATGAGTTCCGTCGGGCCGCCCATGTGGAACGTGAAATGCTCGCAGCCCTGCATGAACGGCGGCGTCTGGATCAGGAACAGCGTGTGGTGGTCGATGGTACCTGCGGGCTGCAGGAACGGGCCGGCGCCCAGCAGGCGGTCGGTGCAGCGAAAGCCCAGGCGCTCGACGTAGAACGCTTCGGCCTTCACCGCATCCGGCACGAAATACACGACGTGCGACAGCGTGCGCGGCAGCGCCTTCGCTTCCTCGTCCACGGCGACGTGGTTGACCGGGCGGTTGTGCGCCCCGGGCGCATTCACCGCTTCGGCCGGCAGGTCGAGGGGACGGCGCACCGTCACCTGGAAGCCCAGCACGAAGCCCAGGTCGTCGACGGCTTCGATGCTGCCGTCGGCCAGGCGCTTCACGTCGCGGTCGCGGCCGAGTTCCTCGGCGATGGCGCCCAGCGTCTGCTCATCCGCCACGCCGTAGATCGTCTTGCGCAGCATGGTCGCCGTGCCGACGGGCGCTGGCAGTTCGGGCGCGTCCTTGTGGGCCAGGACGATGGCGGTGCCGTCCAGCGCCTCGAACCGGCCGTTGCCCACGGGGGTGAGGCCGTAGTCGGTGAGGTATCGGGAACAGGCGGCGACGTCGTCGACGCCGAAGACCAGCGCGTCGGGTCCGATGATGTTCATGTTGTTCTCTTTCAGTCGTATGCGTGGTTCAGATGGCGGTGCGGCCGCCAAGGGTCTCCGCAACCCAGTCGGCGATGTACGCGCCGGCGTTGGCCGAGTTGTCGAAGCTGGAGTGCTGCACGCCGCCTTCGCGCTCGGTGAACACCTTCAGCTCGCGCTTCGGGCTGTTGACCAGCTGCTCGTAGGTGCGTTCGGCCCAGTGCAGCGGGATCTGCGAGTCCTTCTGGCCGTGCGTGACGAGGAACGGCACCTTGATGCGGTCGAGGATGCCGTCCAGGTGCACGTTTTCGGCGATGCGCATGAAGTCGTCCTGGTCCTTCGCGCCCCACACCCAGCGCACGTGCTCCCAGTAGTGCGGCACGGGGAAGCTGCCCTCTTTTGCGAGGCGCTTCTTCTGCACGTCGCGCCAGTCGTGGTTGGCGCCCCACACGACGCCCATGGCGAAGCGCGGCTCGAATGCGACGGCGCGCGGGCAGTAGTAGCCGCCCAGCGACACGCCTTCCAGGCCGATGCGCCTGGCGTCGACGTCGGCGCGGGTCTCGAGCCAGTCGACGACCTTGCTGGCCCAGCGCTCGCTGTCGTAGACGGCGTGCAGGCCATGCAGGCGCAGCGCCTCGCCGGTGCCCGGCTGGTCGATCACGAGCGACGACACGCCACGCTTCGCGAGCCATTGCGGCAGGCCGACGCGGTACTTCATCTCCTTCGTGGAATCGAGGCCGTTGACTTGCACGAGGATGGGCGCCGGTCCGTCCACACCTTCTGCGCGCGTGTACAGCCCGGCGATGTGCGCATCGCCGTACGGGATCTCGACACGGACGCAGTTCTCGCCGCCGAGCGCCAGGCCGCGCGCGAAGACGTCCAGAAACCGTTCATACAGTTCCAGGCGTCCGGGCGCGCCATGCGCCTGCAGGCGCTCCGCCGTCAGGTAATACGTGGCGGCGCGGTTGTACTTGTCGCCGGCCGAGATCAGGCGGCCGCGCGCCTCGTCTTCCTCGGCCAGGCCGCACAGCTTGTCGGCCATGCGCGACCAGGTCTCGCGGAAGGCTTTCGTGCCGGCCGCATCCGGCTGTTTGGCCGCATCCTGCAGCGGCGCGCACATCGCTTCGATCTCGCCGATCTTCGCGCCCATCTCGATCGCCAGGTCGACCGAGAGGTTCCAGACGTAGTTGGTGGGGAAATACTTGAACATGATTCGCTTCCTATCATTGTTGGGTGGTTGGCATGGCGTCGGGCGCGTCCGCCGCCGCGCGGCGCGGCGCCGCCGGACGCAGGAGGAAATGGCCCAGCGCCGGCAACAGGACGAGGGCGCCGAGCATGTTCAGCAAGAACATGAAGGCGAGGAGAATGCCCATATCGGCCTGAAACTTGATGGGCGAGAAGGCCCACGTGGCGACGCCGACGGCCAGGGTCACGCCGGTCAGCATCACGACCTTGCCCGTGAAGAGCAGCGCGCGGTAATAGGCGTCGGACAGGCTCATGCCCTCCTTCATGCGCGCCTGCGTGACGCTCAGGATGTACAGCGCGTAGTCGATGCCGATGCCCACGCCCAGCGCGATCACGGGCAGCGTGGCGACCTTCACGCCGATGCCGAGGACCACCATCAGCGCTTCGGCCAGAACGGACGTCAGCGTCAGCGGCAGGACGGCCACGACGACGGCGCGCCAGGAGCGGAACGTGATGAAGCACAGCACGATCACCGCGCCATACACGAGGAATAGCATCTCGTACCAGGAGCGCTTGACGACGATGTTGGTCGCGGCCTCGATGCCGGCGCTGCCCGCCGCCTGCAGGAATTTGACGTCGGCGGTGTCGTTGGCGGCGGCGAATGCATCGACGTGCGCGACCACGCGGGACAGCGTGTCGGCCCGGTGGTCCTTGAGGTAGACGTAGACCGTCAACAGGTTGCAGGCATCGTTGTACAGGCCGCGCGGCGCGCCGGCGGTGATCGAATTCAGCATCTCCTGGTTCCGGGACATCTCGTACCATTTCGGGTTGGCTTCGTTCAGGCCGCTGAGCATGCGGCGGTTCAGCAGCGCCAGCGTGTTCACCGATTCCACGCCCTCGACCTGGCGCAGCTGCCAGTCCAGCGCGTCCACCCGTTTGAGCACGTCGTAGCTGGCGCAGCCGCCGTCCGGCGTCTTCACCAGCACGGCGTACACGTCGCTGCTGGCGCCGTAGTGCGCGCTGATGTAGGCCACGTCGCGGTTGTAGCGCGAGTCCGGACGCAGCTCCGGCGCGCCCGGATCGAGGTCGCCGATGTTGAGGTGATGGCTGGTGACGCCCGCGCCCACGGCCAGCACGCAGGCGGCGGCGACGGCCACGCCCGCCCACGGCTTGCGGGTGAACAGGTCGAGGAAGCGCCACAGGCCTTCCTTGCCGCCGCCGGCCCGCTCCGTCTCTTCCGCGCGCAGGCTGCGCTGGGCCGCACGGGCGCTCACGCCGGTGTAGGACAGCAGGATCGGCAGCAGGATCAGGTTCGTGAAGATCAGCGCGGCGACGCCGATGCTGGCCGCGATGGCCAGCTCGCGGATGGCCTGGATGTCGATCACGAGCAGCACGGCGAAGCCGACGGCGTCCGCCAGCAGCGCGGTCAGGCCGGCCAGGAACAGGCGGCGGAACGTGAAGCGCGCCGCGACGAGCTTGTGGGCGCCGCGCCCGATGTCCTGCATGATGCCGTTCATCTTCTGCGCGCCGTGGCTCATGCCGATCGCGAAGATCAGGAACGGCACCAGCATGGAGTACGGGTCGAGCGCATAGCCCAGCGTCGGCAACAGGCCGAGCTGCCACACGACGGCGACGAGCGAGCTCGCGACGACGAGCAGGGTCGAGCGCGCGCAGCGGGTGTACCAGAACACCATCGCGGCGGCGATCGCGATCGCCACGCCGAAGAACAGCAACACCTGGCGTAAGCCGTCGATCAGGTCGCCCGCGATCTTGGCGAAGCCCGTCACGTGGATGCGCACGCCCTGCGTCTCATATTTGTGACGGATCGTGTCCAGCGCGCCGGACAGCGCCTGGTAGTCGAGCGGCCTGCCCTGTGCATCGACGGCCAGCAGCGGCACGTAGATGACGCTCGAGCGGGCGTCGCGCGCCACGATCTGGCCGATCTCGCCGGAGCGTGCGACGTTGGCCGCCATCTTGCGCAGGCTGTCCGGCGAGCCGTCGTAGCCTTCGGGGATCACGGGACCGCCGTCCATGCCTTCCTCCGTGACGCCGACCCAGCGGGTGTTGGGCGTCCACAGCGATTTCATGAACGGGCGGTCGACGCCGGGCAGCAGGAAGACTTCGTCGCTGACCTTCGCCAGCAGGTCAAGGTAGCGCCGGTCGTAGATCGTACCGTCCGGGTTCTCGACGGCGATGCGCACGGCGTTGCCCAGCCCGCTCAACTCCTTCTGGTACGTCAGGTAGTTGGCGATGTATGGATGGCCGGCGGGAATCGCCTTCTCGAAGCTGGCGTTCAGGCGCAGCTTGCCGGCCTGCCAGCCGAGCAGCACGGTGACGACGGCGCACAGCACCACCACGACCATGCGGTGGTTGAACAGCAGGCGTTCCAGGAGAGAGCCGGAGCGCGGATCGAACCGCGCCAGGTCGGCACAAGCTGGTTGGGGAGCGTGGGTCGGGTTCATCGTGCGGCCATGGAGGTAGGGGTTGCGGCCGGCGCGGGCAGGCGGATGACGCCGGCGACGCCGACCGTCACGATGGCGCCGCCGGGCAGCGCGATCAGGTCGTTGAGCTGGGGCAGCGCCGGCGTATTCAGCGCCGCGATGGCCGTCGCGGCGCCGGCGGGGCCGGCCAGCAGCATGCCGGCCTGGTTCGCCATCAGGAGACGGCCGCCCTGCAGGTGCGCCGCGGTGACGGAGACGGGCGCCGGCAGCGCCAGCGCGGTCCACGTCGCGCCGCGGTCGTGCGAGGCGAACGCGTTGCCGCCCAGGCCCGCGACGACGGCGTCCGTGCCGTCGAACGCCAGCGCGAAAAAGCTGCCCCGGTACGGCAGCGCGATGCGTGAGAAGGTCGCGCCGTCGTCCGTGGAGCGCAGCAGCACGCCCTGCTCGCCCGCGATCAGCACGTCGCTGCCGGAGGCCTCGACGGCGTACAGGTGGCTGGCCTTGGGGTTGTCCAGGCGGTGGCCGAACGGTGCCCAGGTCTTGCCGCCGTCGCGGGTGCGGAACGCCAGGTTGTAGGCGCCGACGACGAAGCCGTTGTTCCCGTCGCTGAAATGCAGGCCGAGGAAGGGCTTGTCCGGTCCGTCCGCGACGAGCCGCCGCGCCTCCGCGAGCCGGGCGTCGCCGCCCTGCCCCGACTGCGCGTCGCGCAGCACCAGCTGCGCGGCCTGCACGCCGTCGAGCTGGCGCGTCCACGTCGCGCCGCCGTCGGCGCTGTGCAGCACGACGCCGTCGTGGCCCACCGCCCAGCCCTGCGTCGGCGTCGGAAACTGGACCGCGGCCAGGGTCGTGCTGACGGGCACGCTGGCCTGGCGCCAGGTGGCGCCGTCGTCGTCGGACAGCACGACGACGCCGCGTTCGCCCACGGCCACGAGGCGCTTGCCGGCGCGGGCGATGCCCGTCAGGTAGGCCCGCGCCGGTTGCGCCACCATGAGCGCCGGCCGCGCCATCGGGTCGGCGACGGGGGCCGCCGTCGCCGGCACGGCCGCGGCGCCGATGCAGGCCGCCGCCAGGGCGAGTGTGAATCTGTTGAGGGCCATGAAACGCTCCACGATCTCAGCGCGCGCCGCTGTTCAGCGAATCCTGCGAGAAGGTCGCTTCCGGATAACGCGGCACCGCCTTGTACTGATAGGGCTTTTCGTTCATGACGAGGTTGGCGAACCAGGTATTCGACAGCAGGTCGTAGAACCCGAACGTGATCGGCGTCGTGGCGGGCAGGTCCGGCATCGTGACCGGCAGCTGCCACATCGTCTTCCACAGCTGGCCCTTGGCGTCCCAGCGGTCGCCCAGCACGGCGGTCCAGGTGTCCTCGTCGAGGTAGTAGCGGCCCTTCGGCGCGACGTGGCGCATGCCGGGCTTCAGGTTGGCTTCCACGACCCATACGCGGTGCAGTTCCCAGCGCACCATGTCGGGGTTCAGATGGTGCGGGCCGACCAGGTCGAGGTCCTTGCCCGCCAGCGAACGGTTGGTGTTGTAGGGGATGAGGATGTCCTTCTTGCCGAGCAGCTTCCAGTCGAAGCGGTCGAGCCGCCCGCTGAACACGTTCAGCTCGTCGAAGCTCATCACGCCGGCCGTGGCGGGCGTCGGCGTGTCGCAGCAGGCGTTGGGCAGCTTGCGGGTGCGGCGCTGGCCGGCCAGGTAGACGTAGCTCGAATCGCGCTCCGCATCGAGGTTCAGGCGGCCCAGGATCGCCTCGCCGGCGCGGATCGGCGGCCCGGCGTTCACGAGGCGGATGCTCCAGTAATTGCCGCCGGTCGCGTCGAGCGAGCTGTCCTTGTAGTAGTACGGCATGCTCTGCGCCGCGGCCGCGTCGACCGTCATGACCGGCTTGCCCTCGGACGTGATCAGGTAGGCGCGATCGACGAAATCGATGCTCTCGCCGCGCCAGTTCAGCAGGTGGTTCCACATCGCCTCGGCGCCGTTCTTCGGGATGGGAAACGGGATGCCGCCGAACGCGCCCACGGGGAACTGCTTGTCGTTCAGCTTCGCCGCCGTCGCGTTCTTCGCCGTGTTCTCGACCACCCATTGCGGCGCCGCGGCCGTGCGGTGGGTCGGGTACACGTCGATGCGGTAGCTGGCGTACTTCTTCAACATCGCCTTCGTGCCGTCGGTCAGCTTGTCCGCGTACTGGTCCATGTTCTTCGCCGTGATCGACACCAGCGGCTTTTCGCCGGCATACGGATCCTGGTCGCGCCGCCCGCCCGCCTTGTAGCCGGCCGCCGGCCTGGTCAGGCCGCCATCCCATGCCGGGATGCTGCCGTCCTTGTTGCCGGCTTTTTCGGCGCCGAGCGGCGTCAGCGTCTTGCCCAGTTGCGCCGCCTCCTCGGGGGTCGCCGCGCCGGCGGTGCCGGCCATGGCCGCCGCCACCGCGGCGGTGACGATTGCTCGCGTGAAGTTCATTGTCGTCTCCTGACTATGTTGTGATTAGAAGGTGCGGCGCAGCGAGAACGACGCGAAATCGCGGTCCTTCAACGCCTGCTTGTACGTGTAGACGGTGCCGGCGGCGCCGTTCGTCGCGATGGTCGCCGCGGCGCCGTAGTAATGCGTGACGTTCAGGCCGAGGAACCAGACGTCCTCGTAGCGGCCGTTGACGCCGACGCTGACGTCGCCGCCCTTGTCCGCGCCGAACGACGGGCCGAGCGCGCCGGAACGGCCCTTGGGCGTGTAGCCGACGCCGACCGGCACGTCGATGTCCAGGCCCGGCCGGACCTGGCGGTAGGTCGGCGTATACACGGCGCGCAGGCCCCACGCGTCGCGCGCGGCGTTCGGATCGAGGTGGTCGGCGTTCTTCGTGACGCTGGTGACGCGGTTCCACGCGACTTCGCCCGCCAGCGACGATTCGGCGGCAATGACGTTCGGCGCGAACGTGGCCAGCGTCGACACGTTGAGGTGCGCCGTCCGGCCCACCGGATACACCGGATTGCCGCTGTTGTCGGACGGGGCCGCGGGGCCGCCGAACGCGGCCGGCACGACGCCGTAGAGGTCCGGCGAGCCGGCATTGCTCAGCGCGGCGTTACGGCGCACGGACGCTTCGGCGGACACGTTGAATTCACCGAACGTCTTGCTGGCGCTGACGCCGTACGTGAGGGTCCCTTCGTGGTAGAAGTGGCGGAACGTGGCCGGGAACGCGCCGGCGGGCGTCGGCACGAGGCCCAGCACGACCTGGGGCGATTTGTCGTGGTAGCGCGCGGCGTAGAACCCGAGGTCGATGTCGCTGCCCTCAGGCGTCCACTTCAGCTGCATGCCGCCCTGCCCCGAATTCTTCGCGTTGACAACCCCCATATAAATGCTGCGCGGCGTCGGCGGCGCGCCGAGGATCAGGCTTTCGACGCCGGTGCCGACGTTGTCGACGAAATTGAAGTAGCTGCCGATGCCGGGCAGGCGGTTCGCCTCCCAGCGGTACTGGTAATAGCCGCCGAGCGTCAGGTTCGATGCGAGCTGCACTTGGCCGGAGACCTGGCCGACGGGGCGGATCAATTCCTTGAACTGCGTGTTCGGCACCGATTGCGCCTTGACGACGTCGATCGGCTGCTGGGCGGCGGCGATGCCGTTGGCGCCGTAGAACAGCGTTTCGCCATACACCAGTGCGTGGCGGCCGAGACGCACCGTGACCGCCTTGCCCGCCACGTCGCCGTTGGCGAACACGAACGCGTCCAGCAACTCGGCCTTGCGTCCGTGCAGCGTGCGCGTCGCTTCGGTGAATTCGCCGGCCGGTACGGACAAGGCGTTGTAGGTGAACGGGGAATCGTTGTCGGTGTGGCCGTTGTAGACCGAGTCGTACCAGGCGGCGGCGCTCACGCGCGCCCCGACGTTTTTATAGGTCAGGTCCATCTCGGACAGCAGGTCGAGCCGGTTCGAGATCAGGCCCTTGCCGAAGTTGCGGTCGCCGTCGTCGAAGTTGGGAGCATCGGGCGTAGCGATCAATCCGGCGCTGCGCTCCTTCAATCGAAACGCGCTGCTGTACTTGATCGTGTTATCCCAGCGCAGTTTCAGTTCCGGGTTGCCGGTGTCGATTTCGCCGGCGCCGGCGTTTTGGACTGCGAACAGCGCTCCGAGCGTGGCGGCCAGCGCGCAGGCAGCGCCCATGCGGCGTGTGCGGTGATGATGCATCGTGTCTCCCATCTGGTTATTCGTGCGCGGCTTGTCATCCGCCGCGCTGGTCGTGGATCGCCAAGGCCTGCCGAGGACGTCCGGACACGCTGGACGTGAGGGCGCCGCCGGCAGCGCATGGCGCACTGCCGGAAGGACCATCGAATGGCTGTGACAGGAAGACGCCGCTGGATTCAGCGCGCCGTCTGAAGGATCGACCTCATGGCGATGCCCGGCTCGAAACCATCATATCGGTGAAAGAGAAACGTTTAAAAACGTTTCTACCGATTCTTATTACCGGGAAAACTGATACCTGCCGCGCAGCCGGGACAGGGGCGGCGGACAGGGCGCCCGATCACGCGGCGGGGCCGGAGACGGCCACGTACACAGGCGCCGGACCGTGATCGACGTCGTGACCGGACCGATGGGACTCACGCTGGACGCGCCGCCAGCCAGCGCAGCGCATTGACCAGGAAGCGCGTCTGCAGGGGCGCCGCCATGTCCGGCATGCGGTGGAACAGCACCTTCGCGCCCGCCTTCTGCACGGTGAAGCTCGCGGCGCCCAAGCGGCGGTCGTGGTCGCGGCTGTAGGCGGCGATGACGGCGACGCCGTCGCCGTCGACGACCAGGCCGTTCGACGGCTGCCCCGGGATCTGGTGCCAGACCCCGGCGGCCATGTCGGCGGGGATGTCGTCGAATACGGGATGCGCGCGCAGGATGTTCCAGTTGCCCATCCACGGTGCGCGCAGGTCGCCGACCTGGCCGGCATAGTCGAATAGCCCGAGGCCGGAGAGCTGCCGGGCCACCCCGTCCGCCAGGCCGTCTTCCGGCACCATGGCCAGCAGGGGCAGGCCGTGCCGGACCGCGGCCAGCACGTCGGCCGGCAGTTCGCCCGGCACCAGCTTGGGCTTCGCGCCCTTCTTCGGCGCGGCCTCGAGACCGGTCTGGTCGCCGATCTGGCGCTGGATGATGTCGGCGGCCTTCAGGCCCGACGCGACCAGGCCGTCATACGCCCCGCCCGCCCGGAAGTCCTCGATGGCCACGCCCGGCAATGCCGCCAGCCGCTCGCGCAGGCCGCGTGTGACGCCCGAGACGGCGATGCGCAGCGTCTTTGCTGCCGGCGCGACGTCCGTGCGCGTGACCCACAGTGCGCGCGCGAACGTGACGTCCGGCCGGCCGGACAGTTCGAGACGCACGGTGTGTGCGCCCGGCCCGGCGAACGGTGGCGTCTTCACGCGTTCGGCCACGAGGTAGCTGAACTGGTCCGCCACATTGGCCGGCACCGCGTACTCGCCGATCCGCGCCGTTCGTCCGTCCGGATCGGTCACGCTCAGTGTCAACGTGCCGGCCAGCGGCTTGCCGGTGTCGTTGAGGAACCAGATATCCAGGTCCGCCGTCTCGCCCGTCGCGTAGGCATAGCGGCGCTGCTTGGCCACCGGCCGCACCGGCAGCAGGCTGACGCGGATCAGGTCGGGGTCGGCGTGGAAGTAGCGCAGGTTGTCGACGATGCCCGAGTGGTTTTCGATCGCGGTCGATTCCCAGCCGCTGATCGCGGCCATGTCGACCTCGTCGCAGATCCGGATATTCTCCAGGTAGTTCTGCCAGGCGTCGTACTGCTTCTTGCCGACCGCCAGGAAGTAGCTCTCGGCGCTCGGGAACGCCTTATTAAAGCCCCACCGCTCGAGATAGGCGGCGGCGCCGTTCGCGATCGCCACGTGGTCCTCGAGGTCGTAGCTCCGGCCGCCATGCTTGCGGATGTCGGCGATCATGCGCGCATGGTTGTCGCCGACCGCGCACCCCTCCATCTCGCCGAATTCGACGATCGCCTCGGGCATGGTCTGGCGATGGATGAAGTTATCCTTGTCGGCATAGAATTTGTCGTACCACTGGTCCCCCGCGCCCTGGTGATTGACCCACCAGCCGCCCGCCTTGTCGACGTCCGAGCGGTAGTAACGGTCGTCGTACGGCAGGAACATCGCCTGCGCGGCGCCGCGCCCGACGAAACCGTCGTTGAGGATGACGCTGCGGCTGGGATCGAGGTCGTGCATGGCGCGCAGGACCGCCTCGACGTCGGGATTGGCGAGATCGGCCGACACCTCGTTCTGCAGTGTGTAGTGGACCAGCGACGGGTGCGAGCGCAACGCGCGCACCATGGCCTTGCACTTCGAAACCATGAAGTCGCGGCTGAAGGCGTCGGCCGCGGACAGGCGTTCGCCCGGCTTCAGCGTCCTGCCGATCGCCATGCGCCCCGCGCCCGGTTCCATCGTGCGGGTCAGGCCCAGTTCGTCCTGGATGTCGAGCACTTCCGGCTTGCCGACGTTGCGGTGGAAGCTGAGCGAGTTGAGGCCCAGCGCCTTCGCGGCCACGACTTCGCGGCGCGCCAGTTCCGGCGTCGGGAACAGCCCGTTATAACCCCAGTATCCCCACGAGATGGCCGTGTACAGCTTGATGCGGCGGCCGTTGAGGCGGAACATGGCATTGCGGCCGATGCCCTCGGCGGCGAACCAGCGGAAACCGAAGCGCACCGCCCGCGTGTCGACCGCCTTGCCCGCCTTCCATTCCACCCGCACGTGGTAAAGGTGCGGTGTATCGAGGTCCCACAGCCGCGCCGACGGCACGTGCACGCGCAGGCGCGCCGTCGTGATGCCGGCGGCTTTGTCGAGGCGTTCGAGCTTGACGTGCGCCGGCACCTTCGCGCCGGTGGCGTCCAGCACCGTGGCGCTCAGGTCGGCCGGTTCGACCGCCTGGCGGGCCGCGATCTCGGCATGCACCGTGACCACGCGCGGGTCAAGCGTGTTGAGTACCCAGGCGTCCTGGATGCGGCCTTCGAGCGGGTGCACGCTCAGTTGCAGGCCGCGGTCGATGCCGCCGAAGCCGTGCGAATGATAGAGCCTGACCTGGCCCCAGGCGGTGTTGTTGGAGTCCTTCCAGTCGAACCGTCCGCCGGGATTGGTGATGCGGATGGCCAGGCGGTTCGGCCGGCCCGGTTTCATGGCGGCCGTCAGGTCGCAGTCGATCGGCAGCTCCGACATGATCGAATAGCCGACCAGCACCTCGTTCAGGAAGACTTCGGCGCGCATGCGGGCGCCGCGGATGTGCAGCCACACCTGCCGCCCCTGCGCCGACGCGGGAATGTCGACCGTCTTCCACCACCACGACACGCCGGGCACCGCGCCGTTCTGCGGCACGGGATCGTCCTCGGCATAACGGTATTCGTCGGCGGTATAGGGCCGTTCGCCGAACCGGCCCCAGAAGTGCTCTTCGACCGTGGCCGGCAGGGTCACGGCCACGCCCTGCCCTTTGTACAGCGCATCCCAGCCCCCGGTCGGCGGATTGACCGGCAGCGCCGACATGGGCGGCGTCCGCTCCGGCAGGTGGATGACGTCCTGTTGCCACTGGGCGGCGCGGTCGAGCCAGAGGGTCCAGCCCTCGTCGGCGATGGCGTGCCGTCCGGCCGCGGCCGCGTCGACGCTGGCGGCATGGTCCAGGCCCATCGCACGGGCGCTGCCGACCAGGCCCAGGGCTGCCGACATGCCCAGCATGCCGCGGCGGTTCATTGAAATTGACATCGTGCTTTCTATTCCGGTTAAGTGAGGGACAGCGGCCCGGCGCTCAGCGGCCGGCGTCCGGGTTCAGGCCTTGCACGTCCGGGCCGATCAGGTACGCGCCGCCCTGCGCGGCGCGTACCGAGACGTCGCTGGCCGTCATGTGGGCGTACTGGATGACCGCACCCTTGTCGGCCTCGATGTGCACCCGGCGGAGCTTGAGCGCGGTGACGGGCGATTCCGGCAAGCCGACGATCAGCGCGGCCTGCTTCGCGCCCGTGGCGCTGAGGTTCTCGATCGTGATGTCGGAGAAGCGCGGCGTCAGGCGCCCCACCGGCTGCGCGGCGATGACCTCCGGGATCTTCGGATAGAACTCGCTGATCAGGATCGGCGTGCCCACGTCCTCCATGGTCAGGTCGCGATAGACCAGGTTCTTCAGCACGTTGCCGCGGTCGCGGTTCGACTTGATCCGCACGCCGGTCCCGGTCCCCTTGAAATGGATGCGCTCGGCCAGCACATTGTAGACGCCGCCCGCCACTTCGCTGCCGATGGACAGGCCGTGGCCGTGCAGGAAGGTGCTGTCGCGGATCGTGATGTCGTGGCTGGGCGCGTCGCCGCCCGGTGAGTGCGGCTGGCCGCTCTTGATGGCGACATTGTCGTCGCCGGTATCGATCGTGACGTGCTCGATCAGCACGTGGCTCGACGAGAACGGATCGATGCCGTCGGTATTGTGCGAGATGCGGTCGGGCGCCAGGATCTTCATGTTCCGGAAGGTCAGGTGATCGCTGTAGTAAGGCACGATCTGCCAGCTGGGCGAATTCTGGACGGTGACGTTCTCCATCAGGATGCGGCTGGAGTGGCGGAACACGATCAGGCGCGGGCGCCGGTTGGCGGGCGAGCGGTCCGGCCACCACGACTGGCCGCGACCGTCGATCGTGCCGCCGCCGTTGATGGTGATGTCGGTCGCGCCGTCCGACGACAGCAGGGACCGGCGCGCGGGTTCGCCGAGCTCCTGCACGGGCGGGTAATCGTCGTGGTCCTCGCTGCCGGCCAGGGTCGTCCCGGCGGCGATCGACAGCGTCACATGGCTCTTCAGCGCCAGCGGACCGCTGACATACATCGGCGCGCCGGCGAGGAGCACCTTGCCGCCGCCGGCGCCGGCGCAGTCGTCGATCGCCTTCTGGATGGCGGCGGTGTCCTTGCTGACGCCGTCCCCTCGCGCGCCATAGTCTTTCACGTCACAGAGCTTGTCCGCGCAAGCGCTGCCCGGCACCGCGGCCAGGATGGCCAGTGCGGTCAATAAGCGAATAGTCATTGTTCTCCCCCGGCGGGCCATCGCGGCCCGCTCTATCGATTGGCCAAAAATCGTAACAGACGGCACACCGGGCGCGTGCCGGGAACGGCGTGATTTGGCGAGAATCGGAATGGCGCTTGCCGGATTTCGCAATCGCGTTCCGGCAAGTCAGGCGGCGTGGATCGCCGCCCTCGGCGCCGGCTGGAGCCGGGCTTCGTAATGATCGCGATCGTCCTGGACGCGTTCGGTGGTGCGCACGCGCTGCTGGTAGCCGCGCGGCGAGCAACCGAGTTCGCGCTTGAACACCATGTGCATGTACTGGCTCGACGTGAATCCGCACTTGTGCGCGACGTCGGCCAGGTTGCAGTCTTCCTGCGCCAGCATGGCTTTGGCGGCGTCCAGCCGTGCGCTCAGGATCTCGTCGTGCACGCTGTAGCCGACCTGCTGCCGGAAATGGCTCTCGAGCGAAGAACGCGAGATGCCGACGTAGTTCGCCACCTGGTCGGTCTTGATGCCCTGGCAGGCGTACTGCCGGATGAAGTGGCGGGCGCGCATCACATGCGGATGCGTGGCGGGCACGTGCTGCGAGGACGCCTGGATGTTGATGCCCGCGGGCGGCACCAGGACGCGGGTGTGCGCCAGCGGTACGCCATGCAGGATCCGGTCGAGCAGGTGCGCGGCCGTCCGTCCCATCTCCTGCGCGCCCTGGATCACGGACGTCAGCGGGATGCGGGTCAGCACGCGCGCCAGCGGATCGTTGTCGATGCCGACCACCGCGACCTGCTCCGGCACGGCGATGCCGGCCAGCGCGCAGGCTTGCAGCAGCTGGCGCGCGCGCGCATCGGTGACGCCGATGATGCCGACCGGCTTCGGCAGGCTGTGCAGCCAGGCGATCTGTTCCCGCACCGCCTGGTTCCACGTCGGCGCGCGGGTGCATTGGCCGCGAAAGATTTCCGGCCTGGCGTGGTCGTGCCGCGCCAGCACCGTGAACGCCTTCTCGCGCTCCTGCGCCCAGCGGTTCTCGCCGGCCTCGGGGAGGCTGAACAGCGCGAAATGGCGCAGTCCGGACTCGATCAGGTGTTCATAGGCGAGCTTGATGACCTTGAAATTGTCGGTGGCGACATAAGGCACCGACCGCGGATAGTCCGCCGGATGCTCATACGAGCCGCCGACCGCGACGAGCGGCACACGGGTGCCGGCGAGCGCCGCGGCGACGACCGGATCGTCGAAGTCCGCGATGATGCCCTCCCCCTGCCATTTGTCGATCCCCGACAGGCGCAGGCGGAAGTCCTCCTCGAGGAACAGGTCCCATTGGGTCCGTGTGCCCGACAGATAATCCGCGACGCCGAGGATGATGTCGCGATCGAATGCCTTGTTGGCATTGAACAGGAGCGCGATGCGGTGTGCGTGTGACCTTGCCATGTTTGTCTCCAACTGCTCACATACTGCGGAAATTCACCCCGACCATGATGCGGCGGCCCGCGTAGGCATAGTCCAGCAGGTTCGGCGTCCCCGCAGAGAATGGCGCGAAGCCTGCCTGGCTGCTGGACGTGGTCGCATTGCCCAGGTTGCGTCCTTCGATGAAGAACTCGATGTTCGGCTGCCACTTGTACGAGATCTTGCCGTCGATGAAGCGGGCCGCATCCCGGAAGTTCGGCGAGCCGGGGTTGTACGGGAACCGGGTCGCGGTCACGCCCACCGCCGGATAGTCGTTGACCCCGAACTGGCCGCAGCCGGCGATGCAATTGAAGTACGACGCCACGGCCTGCACCGCGACCCGCGCCGCCAGCCTGCCGTCGTCGTACCACACCGCCCAGTTGTACGAATATTTCGATTCGCGGGCCGGCGGCAGCGGGACGCCGGTCAGCAGGTCGACGACGTTTTCCGCCGACGTGGCCGAGCGCAGCCGCGTGTAGTTGGCGTCGATACCGGTATAGCGCAGGAACCAGGGCAGGAAGGTGAACGCCGTCTTGGTGCCGAGTTCGAGGCCCTTGCGCGTCGTCACCGCGCCGTTCTGCCACAGCGAGTAATTGAAGTCGATGGCGCCGAGCGCGACGCCCGTGGCGGGATCGACGAGCCCGGCGCCGCCCGCCAGCGGGGCATTGCCCGTCCCGCGCGGCACGGCCGGGCCGACCTTGCCTTCCTGGCGGAACACGGCGACCGAGAACATCGTGTCGCGGTTCGGATAGTACTCGACGCTCAGATTCTGGTTGACGTTGGTCTGCGCCCGCAGGGCCGGATTGCCGATCGTGCCGCTGCAGCCCTGCGGCGCGCCCGGATTGGTGTCCCGCAGGGTCTCGTCGTAGCGGCAGGTGCCGGAGGGCAGCAGGTCCGCGACCGGCGGACGCGCCACGGCCCTGGCGTGGTTGTAGCGCGCCACCAGCCGGTCCGGCGCCAGCCACAGTGCCAGGTTGTAGATCGGCAGGAAGTCGTGGCTCGCGTCGTCGATCGCGACGGCTTGCGCGACCGAGTTCGTGACAGTGCCGCCGGCCGCGCCCGGCCGGGCCGGGTCGTACGATGCTGTCTTGGTGACCGAGGTGAAGGTCATCATGCCTGTGCCGTGCACCCGGTTACGGACGTAGCGATACCCGACGTTGCCGTCGATCTCCCAGCCGAACGGCAGCTCCAGCCCGAAGTCGCCCATGATGTAGAACGCCTGGGTGCGCTCGACGAGGTGCTGCTGCGGTTGCGGGTACACCTTGCCGTCGCTCGCAAGGCACGACTTGACGCAGTCGAAGTTCATGTTCGGCGTGCCGATCAGCGCGAAGGCCTTGTCGACGTCGATGCCGGTCCAGTTGTCCACCAGGCCGGCGGGGCGGCCGCTGGCGCCGGCAAAGAACCCGGTCGGCGTGGCCCGCCCTTTCAGCGTTTGCGTGACGAGGTCCTGGAACTGCTGCGCGGTCAGCACCGTATTGCCGTCGAGCGCGCGGCGCGGATCGGCGCCCGGGGTGAAGCCGTAGCGGCAGGCGTTGCCGCCGGCGCCCAGCGAGCCGGGCGTGTCCTGGCAGCCGTTGAAGGTGCTGCGGATGATCGGCGTCGGCAGCACCACCGCCGGGACGTAGCCGGGCTCGCCGAAGGTGCCGACGGCCGCCCGCACGGTGTAGCCGGCGCTGTTGCCGGTGTTCGGATCCCAGCTGTCGCGCAGGGTGTCGCGCAGGTTGACTCCGGTCTTGAAGCGCTTGAAGAACGGGATCGCCGCCGGCGTCGCCCAGGTCAGGTCGACCCTGGCGGTGCGCTCCCCGCTTTCCATCAGGCGCGGGTTGAAGAAGGTGCTGGGCTGCTGGGTCAGCAGCGGCTGCTGCGCGGCCGCGTAGGCGGGAATCGCGCGCGTATTGTAGGTGCCGGGCAGGACCGCGGACGACTTCGCGCCCGGCGTCAGGATCGCGTACTGGGCCGGGTCGGCCTGGTTGAAATTGCTGCCCGCCGGGATGGCGTAGCTCCACAGGCCGTTCGACAGCACGGACATGGTCACGGGACCGTAGTAGTCGCTGTAGCTCAGGCGCTTCTGGGCGCGTTCGAAACGCGACCTGGCGTCGCCGACGAAGAACTCGGCCTTGATCGGCCCGTTCCGGTATTCGCCGCCCAGCTGCAGGTACTGCGCCGTCGTCTTCGCGTACTCGTGCACCTGGTCGGTCGTGGCGCTCGCGTCGCTGATCGTATAGCGGGTCAGGTGGTGGTTGGCGTCGGCGACGATGGAGCCGGGGACCACGTTCGCCACCGAGTTCTCGAGCAGCATGTTCGCGGTCTGGGTCGGGGTGGCGTAGGCGTAATACCCGGCACCGGGCACCGGGGTGCGCGTGCCGGCCTGCAGATCGTCCACATAGGCCGGCCCGGCATAGCCCGGGCTGACGGTGGCGGACGGGTTGACCTGCACGCTGCCCAGCGCGTACGTCAACTGGTGCATGTCGTCGTAGCGCCGGTTGTAGCTGCCCTTGGCGTACACGGCCAGGTGGTCGTTCACCTTGAGGTCGATGCGCAGGTCGAGGTTCTGGCGCTTGTCGAATTCGCGCTTGACCAGGTTGCGCACGTTGGACGGCGTGTAGTCGCTCCACTGGTTGATGCAGCTGACCAGTTCGTTGATGCGCTGGTTCTGTGCGGCGGCGCGCGCGCTCGGGACGATGGCATTGCTCTGCGCCGCCGTCAGCGCGGGAAAGGCGGCATGGCAATCGGCCTTGGTCCTGGCGGCGGCCGAGCGGGTCAGCACGTCGAGCGGCGTGGCCGCGTCGAAGGTGCCGCCGGCGGCCAGCGGGGAGCGCAGCATCGGCGCGGTCGCATTCGCATCCGCCGCGTTCATCGTTTCCGGCCGAAACGTGAACGTCTTCGCGGGCGAGTCGTCGAAATCGGCCAGCCGGTAATAGCCCTGTTGCGCCGATTGCGCGACCTGGGCCGAATGGGCTTCGTTGGCGAGCGTGGCGGACGACGCGTTCAGCAGCACGCCCAGGCGGCCGTCCAGGTATTTGTTCCCCAGGATCACGTTCGCGTCCGGCTCCCAGATCCGGTTCAGCGAGTTGCGCGAGCCGGCCACGCGCACCGAGATGAAGGGCTTCTTGAAGTCGAGGCCGGTGCGGGTCCTGATGACGACGCCGCCACCGAGCGAACCTTCGGTCATGTCCGCGGTCGAGCCCTTGACAACGTCCACGCTCTTGATCACGTCCGACGACAGCTGGCGGAACTCGGTGCCGCGACCGCCGCCGCCGCCGTACATGTCGATGCCGCCGGCGGACTGGACGGCCTGGCCGTCGATCTCCACGCGCGTCAGGTCGGGGATGTTGCCGCGCACGGCGATGGTGACGCCTTCGCCGAAGTCGCCCCGGTCCAGCGACACGCCCGACATGCGCGAGATCGCCTCGCCGATGTTCCGGTCCGGCAGCGAGCCCACGTCCTCGGCCACGATCGAATCGAGTGCCGTCGCCGCATTCTTCTTGCGTTCGATGCCCGATTGCTGCGATGCCCGGGTGGCGACCACGAGCACCTGAGTCACGGGGTCGTCGACACCGGCGCCGGGCGCGTCCTTGTCGCCGGCACGGTGACCGGGCACAGGCCCGGTGGCGAGGATGAATACGGCACCGCTGGCGGTGACCTTGCCGTACAAACCCGTTCCGGACAACAGGCGTTGCAATGCGGCGGACGTCGGGAAGCTGCCCCGCACCCGGTTCGTGCGCACGCCGCCCAGGATATCCTCGGACGCCAGGATGTTAATGCCGGCCTGTTTTGCAAACACATTGATCGTGCTCGTGGCCGGCCCCGCGGGAATATCGAATTGCTTGTCGACTTCCTGGGCGTGCCCGGCATGTGGCAATGTGACCGCCCCGGCAACAAGAACGATGGCGGCAATGCTACCGCAATGATGTGTGACCATCACGCGTGTCTCCTTTACCTGGTTCTCTTTTTAAACGGAATCTTTGCTCCGTTATTAGTCAGGACGAACGTATCTTGAAAATCCCTAACTTTTTTTGGCCAGGCCGTTGTCAGAATGGGTCGGGTCGATCAGGTGTTGTTCTTCCCGGGGCCATGCTTCGCGCCGATGACGATGCTTTCCACGCCGACTTCGATCGGCACATCGAGATAGGCGCCGATATCCCTGGCAAACTGCTCGGCCGCGTCGATCTGGTACTGCCCGAAGATGCGCTTGCTCTCCAGCGCGGGATCGGAAATGATGATCTTCTTGACGCTGTACCGGTTGAAATCGGCGACCGCCTCGCCCAGGGTTTGCCGCGTGAATATCAACTTCCCCTCCCTCCATGCCAGTTTTCTCTGGATTTCCTGCGGCTGGCGCGCGACGGTGATCTGCGCCGTCTTGTACGGAACGAAACTGCGTTGCCCAGCGGTCAGCAGCGCCTTCGCTTCGCCCGTCCACACCTCGACCGTCCCTTCCGTGACGAGGACCTCGGCGCCGTCCTTGAAGCGGCGCACGCCGAATGCGGTCCCCACGGCGCGCACCCGCACGTCGCCCGCTTCCACGACGAATGGTTTGGTCTTGTCCTTGGCGACCTCGAACCAGGCCTCGCCTCTGACGAGCGTGATCTGGCGTCTTTCGCCGGTCAGCCTGACCTCGAGCCGGCTGCTGCTGTTAATGCTGGCCACCGACGTATCCGCCAGCGCGACCCGCCGGAACTCGCCCCGGGATGTCGACAATGTGGTGGGACGCTCCGTCACCTTCTGCGAGACGCCCACACCGAAAAGGCCGACGCCGGCGGCCCACGCCCCGTATTTGAGCAACGCGCGCCGGCTGGCGCCCTTCGCTTCGGATGCATCCGGGCGCAACGCGTAGCGATCCTCGCCCGGATACAGGCTTTGCTGCGACACCGCCTGCGCGATCGCATTGTCGATGACGGTGGCGCGGATGTACGCGCCCTTGTGTCGGGTATCTTCCGCCAGCCAGGCATCGAGATGCGCCCTCTCGTCCGCATCGAGTTGCCGTTCCGACTGGATCCGCAGCCATGCATGGGCCTGATTATCGATCGCTGACATTGGTCTTTCCTGCCTTGTTCATCTTGCGCACCTTCATGCTGGGCGGTATGTCGTGGGCGCCCTGCCTTTTCATCATCTCGGAGATCAGCTCCATGCCCTTGGCCGATTCGTATTCGACGGCTTTTTCCGTGACGCCCAGCGACTCCGCCGTCTCCTTCAGCGACAGGCCATAGATGCGCCGCGCGCGGAACACTTCGCGGCACCGGTCGGGCAGTTTGCCGATCAATCCCATCACCCAGCGCAATTCGGCACGGCCGAACACGATCCGCTCGGGGCCGGGCATGCCGTCCTGGATATCCAGCTCGCCCAGGTTGGCCATGATCTCGATATTGACCACGGCGTCGCGCCGGAGCCGGTCGGTGATGAGGTTTTTCGCGATCTGCACGAAGTAGCCGCGCGGATCGTTGACGTGCGTGATCTCGTCCATCTGCATCACCTTGCAGTAGACCTCCTGGATCACGTCGTCCACGTCGGCCGCACTCGCGCAGACGCGCCGCAATCTCAGACGCAACTCGGCTTCGAAGGGAAGCAGGTGCACCGTCAGCCAATTGATAATGTCTTGGTTCATGTCTTTTCTCGTGTCCCATTAGTATGGACGAGCGAACCTGGCTTTTCCCTAAAAAAGTTGGATAAAAAAGGCTGTGTGAGCGTTAATTCGGTAACGTGGCCGCTTAACCGAGCTGGACCGCAGCGCACAGCAGGTGCGCGGGCGTCGTCAAGCGGTGAGCGCCCAGCACGCGCTGCCATCCCGAGTAATTGATCAGGTAGCGGCTGGCGACCCCGCGGAACCGTACCAGCCAGCTTTTGAAACGGCTGTGCCAGCTGTTCACGTTCTGTATATGAATCGCGCCGCGCACCCGTTCACCGGCTTGCACGTTCACCGCTTCGTGCGTGATGCCAGCCTCGACTGCGAAATGACGATAGGCGATGGCGCCGTCGCTGATCAGCAGCACGTCGGCGGGCAGTACCGGCTTGAGGCACTCGTGCAATTGCGCCACCGTCACCGGGCCGCGTCCCGTGTGATAGTCCAGAGTTTGCCCACTGCGGTCGCACGCGACCAGCAGGCAGTCGTGCTCCCGATTGATGCCGCGTCGCTTTGCGACTCCACCACGCTTCCTCGGCCGCCGGGTCAGGCTGCGCGACCCTTTCTGCGATTCGAGGCGATAGGTTTCGTCCGCCTCGACAATGGCCGACAAGGTTGCCGGCCGGTCGCGCATGGCGCCGGGCACGAACCGGTGACGCCACCGGAAACTCGTGGTCCGGTGAACCTTGACGACGCGCGCCGTGTCGCGGACCGTGCGCGAGTCGAGCACGCATTGCAGATACGGCAGCCAGCATTCCTTTCTGCGCAGCCGCGCGAGCGGCGTGCCGGTCAGCGCGTTGTGGCTGCGTCCGCAGCGGAGGCAGCGGAACCGTTGCAGCCCGCTTGCCTGGCCGCAGCGGTGCTTGCGTGCCCAGCCGCAGTGCGGACACGGCCGTCCCGCCGCTGCCCGCTCGATCAGGGCAATACACTCGGCCGGATGTGCGATGCCCGCGATCCATTCCCGTAGCCGGACCAGGTCGGCGGCGGACAACTCGACCGCCAACAACAGGCTGAACAATTCGTCGAACGTCGGGCTGCGCATCGTCGCTCCTCATGAGTTAACTCGACGGTACGTAGGACCTGCGCAACGAATTTCGGTTCGTCGAATTTACGCGAACACAGCCAAGAAAAAGCCGCCCGGCTTGCACCGGGCGGCTTTGTACATGCAGGGAAAGATG
>JBJMVU010000174.1:0-7248 GCA_045810485.1 Massilia sp.
GAAATCGATGGGCGTCGACGGCGGCATGAAAGGCCTGACGACTTACCTGAGCGCGCACCAGGGGGCCGACCTGGACACGGCGCTGAAGGCCGTCACGGGCGGGCAGTACCAGGGCACCGGCGACTTCATGACGGATTTCGCGGCCAATGGCGCCAGCTTCATCGGCGGCATGGACCTGGCGAATGCCGACACGGGCGCGATCGGCGGCCTCGACGCGGACGGCGGACCGACGCGCGACGCGCGGGGCGTCGTTCCGGAATCCGGCTTCGGCACGGCGGCCAAGCCACTGCGCAATTTCAAGGTCGAGTATCCGGACATCGGCGGCGTGGGCGTGGGCAGGCATCGGATGCAGATCCAGGTCGGTGCCTCCGCCGGCGACCTGGTCGACATGGAGTTCGCGGCCGTCAATTCCAGCGCGCTGGGCCTCGCGAACCTGGACCTGCGCAACCCGGCGGTGGCGCTGCTGCATATCGACGACGCGCTCGCGGCCGTCACCGAGCAGCGCGTGCAGGTGGGCGCGTACAGCAACCGCATGGATGCCGCGGCCAGCAACAACCAGATGACCTCGACGAACCTGGAGGCGGCGCGCAGCCGCATCGAGGACGTCGACTATGCCGGGGCGGCCGTCCGGCTGACGCGGGCGCAGATCCTGCAGCAGGCGGCGTCGGCCATGCTGACCCAGGCTAATGGGGAGCCGCGGGCCGTGCTGGCCCTGCTGCGCTGATCCGCGCTTGGTGGACACAGGGTGCCCACCCTACGGCATCAACGATAGTAGGGTGGGCTCCCCGAGCCCGCCATGCGGTTGCCGGTCTTGCAACAGTCAATCACGGGAAAACTTTTCAGTCCCAGTAGCTACGCTATAATCGATTTTCTTTATATAGCAAGCTGCCTAAATCCGCCCCTACGACATGAAATCCACCGAAATACGCGAAAAGTTTCTCAAGTTCTTTGAGTCCAAAGGCCACACGATCGTCCGCTCCAGCCCGCTCGTGCCGGGCAACGACCCGACGATGTTGTTGACCAACAGCGGCATGGTGCAGTTCAAGGACGTGTTCCTGGGCCTGGATACGCGCCCGTACAAGCGCGCCACCACCGTGCAGCGCTGCGTGCGTGCCGGCGGCAAGCACAACGACCTGGAAAACGTCGGCTACACCGCGCGCCACCACACGTTCTTCGAAATGCTGGGCAATTTCAGCTTCGGCGACTATTTCAAGCGCGACGCCATCCACTTTGCCTGGGAACTGCTGACCAAGGTTTATAACCTGCCGGCGGAAAAGCTGACCATCACGGTCTATTTCGAAGACGACGAAGCCTACGGCATCTGGGCCAACGAGATCGGCGTCCCGACGGAACGCATCATCCGCATCGGCGACAACAAGGGCGCGCGCTACGCATCGGACAACTTCTGGCAGATGGCCGACACCGGCCCGTGCGGCCCGTGCACGGAAATCTTCTACGACCACGGCGCGGACATCTGGGGCGGCCCCCCGGGCTCGCCGGAAGAAGACGGCGACCGCTTCATCGAGATCTGGAACCTGGTGTTCATGCAGTTCAACCGCGACGAAGCCGGCGTGCTGACCCCGCTGCCGAAGCCGTCGATCGACACCGGCATGGGCCTGGAGCGCCTGGCCGCCGTGCTGCAGCACGTGCACTCGAACTACGAGATCGACCTGTTCCAGAACCTGATCAAGGCCGCCGCCCGCGAGACGGGCGCGACCGACCTGGCCAATAACTCGCTGAAGGTCATCGCCGACCACATCCGCGCAGCCAGCTTCATGATCGTCGACGGCATCATCCCGAGCAGCGAAGGCCACGGCTACGTCCTGCGCCGCATCATCCGCCGCGCGCTGCGCCACGGCCACAAATTGGGGCAGACGAAGCCGTTCTTCTACAAGCTGGTGGAAGACCTGGACATCGAGATGGGCGCCGCGTACCCGGAACTGCACGACGCGAAAGAGCGCGTGATGCAGACCCTGAAGGCCGAGGAAGAGCGCTTCGGCGAAACCCTCGAGCACGGCATGAAGATCCTGGAAGCGCAACTGGCCAAGGATCCGCAGAACCTCGACGGCGCCACCGCCTTCACCCTGTACGACACCTACGGCTTCCCGCTCGACCTGACCGCGGACATCTGCCGCGAGCGCGGCGTCAAGCTGGACGAGGAAGGTTTCGCTGCCGCCATGGAGCAGCAGAAGAAGACCGCCCGCGCCGCCGGCAAGTTCAAGATGGCCGCCAACGTCGAGTACTCGGGCGAGAAGACGACCTTCGTCGGCTACGACGCCCTCGTGCACAACAGCCGCGTGCTCGCCCTGTACGCGGGCGGCGCACCGGTCCAGGAGCTGAAGGCCGGCCAGGACGGCATCGTCGTGCTGGACACGACCCCGTTCTACGCCGAGTCCGGCGGCCAGGTGGGCGACAAGGGCCTGCTGAAGGCCCAGGGCGGCGTGTTCGACGTGGAAGACACCCTGAAGATCCAGGCCGAAGTGTTCGGTCATCACGGCGTGCTGCAGTCGGGCTCGCTGAAAGTCGGCGACATGGTCGACGCGCAAGTCGATGAAGTGAAGCGCGCCCGCACCATCCGCAACCACTCGGCGACGCACCTGATGCACAAGGCGCTGCGCGAAGTGCTGGGCGGCCACGTGCAGCAGAAGGGCTCGCTGGTCGATCCGGACAAGACCCGCTTCGACTTCAGCCACAACGCGCCGCTGACGCTTGAACAGATCGCCCAGGTGGAAACCATCGTCAACCGTGAGGTCCTGGAAAACCACGCGACCCAGGCCCAGCACATGTCGATGGACGACGCGATCAAGCATGGCGCCATGGCCCTGTTCGGCGAGAAATACGGCGATAGCGTACGCGTGCTGGACATCGGCTCGTCGAAGGAACTGTGCGGCGGCGTGCACGTCACCCGCACGGGCGACATCGGCCTGTTCAAGATCGTGTCCGAATCGGGCGTGGCCGCCGGCATCCGCCGCGTGGAAGCCGTGACGGGCGAGGGCGCTCTCGCGCTGGTGCAAGCAATCAACCGCAAGCTGAACGAAGCGGCCGGCGCGCTGAAGACGAGCCCGGACGAACTGCCGTCGCGCATCGCCCAGGTGCAGGACCAGGTCAAGTCGCTGGAGAAGGAAATCGCCGCGCTGAAGTCGAAACTGGCTTCCGGCCAGGGCGACGAGCTCGTGACGAAGGCCATCGACGTGAACGGCATCAAGGTGCTGGCCGCAACGATGGAAGGCGCCGACGTGGCCGGCCTGCGCGAGACGATGGACAAGCTGAAGGACAAGCTCGGCACGGCCGCCATCGTGCTGGCGTCTGTCCTTGATGGCAAGGTCAGCCTGATCGCCGGCGTGACGCCGGACGCCACGGGCAAGGTCAAGGCGGGCGATCTCGTCAACTTCGTCGCCAAGCAGGTGGGCGGCAAGGGCGGCGGCCGTCCGGACATGGCCCAGGCGGGCGGTACCGATCCTGCCGCGCTGCCGCAGGCGCTGGCGGGCGTCGCCGGCTGGGTCGGCGAGCGCGTGTCCGCGTAACCGTTGTAACTACGGCGCCGCCATGTCATGATTGTGGCGGCGTATGTAGCACGGGTAGGGGTGATCACGCCGTGCCCACGCGTCTAAATTGAGCTGGATCAACACTTGTTTCGATTGGATACGTGCACGGCGAGCCGCCTACTCACATCCCTCCGTTTCGGTCGTCGGCATCGAATCTCTATCTGCCTGTCAAGTAATTGCCGTTGTTACAACGCAACATGGATACCAAATTTTGGTGCGGCGCGTCATAATGGGCTAATCGGAGTACTATCGGGTCAATGCCCTACCAACTAGCAGGCAATCGATGAGCGAAACCATAATCGACACCGGCACCATCGAGGTCCAGAAGGATCTGGATGCGCGTGGCTTGAATTGCCCGCTGCCGATCCTCAAAGCCAAGAAGGCCCTCGCGGAACTGGCCAGCGGCGAAGTGTTGCGCATCGTCGCCACCGACACCGGGTCCGTACGCGACTTCCAGGCGTTCGCCAAGCAGACGGGCAATGCCCTGCTGGCGCACACCCACATCAATGGCGAATTCACGTTCTGGCTGCGCCGGAAATAAGACCGTCTTCCCCGACCGCCCGGTCCGCCGGGCCTCCCACGTCCCACCCGCAAGGAAACCCGCTGACGCACAATCAAGTACGATTAGGGCATTTCCTCTAACCGAAAAACGCACGATCGTGCTTTAATTCTGACCTGAACGGAATTTGCTTTTATAATTCGGATCATTTTTAGTCTTTCACCCATTTTTCAAAGGCACACTATGAAAGTCCTGGTACCCGTCAAACGCGTGGTCGACTACAACGTCAAGGTCCGCGTCAAGTCCGACGGCAGTGGCGTCGATATCGCCAACGTCAAGATGTCGATGAACCCGTTCGACGAGATCGCGGTGGAAGAAGCCACGCGCCTGAAGGAAGCCGGCAAGGTCACCGAGATCGTGGCCGTGACCTGCGGCGTGGCCCAGGCCCAGGAAACCCTGCGTACCGCGATGGCGATCGGCGCCGACCGCGGCGTGCTGGTCGAGACCGGTGCCGAGATCGAGCCGCTGGGCGTCGCCAAGGTGCTGAAAGCGCTGGCCGTCGAAGAGCAGCCGCAACTGATCATCCTGGGCAAGCAGGCGATCGACGACGATTCGAACCAGACCGGCCAGATGCTGGCTGCGCTGCTGGGCTGGCCGCAGGCGACGTTCGCCTCGAAGGTCGTGCTGGAAGACGGCAAGGTCACCGTGACCCGCGAAGTGGACGGCGGCCTGGAAACCGTGCAGCTGACGCTGCCGGCCATCGTCACCACCGACCTGCGCCTGAACGAGCCGCGCTACGTCACGCTGCCGAACATCATGAAGGCCAAGAAAAAGCCGCTGACGACCGTCAAGCCGGAAGACCTGGGCGTCGACGTCACGCCGCGCCTGAAGATCGTCAAGGTCGCCGAGCCGGCCAAGCGTTCAGCCGGCGTCAAGGTGCCCGACGTGGCGACCCTGGTGGCGAAGCTGCGCACCGAAGCCAAAGTCATCTAAGTACAGAATATAAGGGAACATCATGGTCGCACTCGTCATTGCTGAACACGACAACGCCTCGCTGAAGGCCGTCACCCTGAACACCGTCACCGCGGCCGCGCAATGCGGCGGCGACGTCCACATCCTCGTCGCCGGCAGCGGTTGCGGCGCCGTCGCGGAAGCCGCCGCCAAGGTCGCGGGCGTGTCGAAAGTGCTGGTCGCCGACGCGCCGCAATTCGCCGACGGCCTCGCCGAGAACGTCGCCGAGCAGATCCTGGCCATCGCCGGTAACTACTCGCACATCCTGGCCCCGGCCAGCGCCCACGGCAAGAACGTGCTGCCGCGCGTCGCCGCCAAGCTGGACGTCGCCCAGATCTCGGAAATCACCAAGGTCGATGCGCCCGACACGTTCGAGCGTCCGATCTACGCCGGTAACGCCATCGCCACCGTGCAGTCGACGGATGCCGTGAAGGTCATCACCGTGCGCGGCACCGGCTTCGACGCCGCCGCCGCCGAAGGTGGTTCGGCCGCCGTCGAAACCGTCGCCGCCGTCGCGGACTCGGGCAAGTCGAGCTTCGTGGGCCGCGAACTTGCCAAGTCGGACCGTCCGGAACTGACCGGCGCCAAGATCGTCGTCTCCGGCGGCCGCGGCATGGGCTCGGGCGACAACTTCAAGATCCTGGAACCGCTGGCCGACAAGCTGGGCGCCGCCATGGGCGCGTCGCGCGCCGCCGTCGACGCGGGCTACGTGCCGAACGACTGGCAGGTCGGCCAGACCGGCAAGATCGTCGCGCCGCAGCTGTACATCGCCGTCGGTATCTCGGGCGCGATCCAGCACCTGGCCGGCATGAAGGATTCGAAGACCATCGTCGCCATCAACAAGGATCCGGAAGCGCCGATTTTCTCGGTGGCCGACTACGGCATCGTCGGCGACCTGTTCGAGATCGTGCCGGCCCTGGTCAAAGAACTGGGCTAAGCCGCTCGCTGGTGGAATGCGCGCATGACCACCAGCCAAAAAAAGCACGTCGTTCCCGCGGAGGCGGGAACCCAATTTTCGTAGCGTACGACCGGCGTCTGCCGTAGCGGACACGCCGGGTTGGGTTCCCGCCTTTTTTGCGGCTTGCGATTGACGTTTACGTAAAGAGAAACTAGGAGACTGCGGTGACCTACAACGCCCCCCTGAAGGACATGCTGTTCGTCGTGAACGAACTGGCCAACCTGTCCGAGATCAATCAACTGCCTGGCTGCGAAGACGCGACGCCCGACACCGTCGAAGCCGTGCTGGAAGAGAACGCGAAATTCTGCGGCGAAGTCGTCGCCCCGCTGAACCACCCGGGCGACAAGGAGCCGAGCTACTGGCACGACGGCCAGGTCACGACGTCGAAAGGCTTCAAGGAAGCGTTCCGCGGTTTCGCGGACGCCGGCTGGCAGGGCGTGCAGCACCCGGCCGAATTCGGCGGCCAGGGCCTGCCCAAGCTCGTCGCCACGCCGTGCATCGAAATGCTCAACAGCGCGAACATCGCGTTCGCACTCGTCGGCCTGCTGACGGACGGCGCCATCGAAGCGCTGCTGACGGCCGGCACCGCCGAACAGAAGACCCGTTTCATCGAGCCGCTGATCAGCGGCAAATGGACCGGCACGATGAACCTGACGGAGCCGCAGGCCGGTTCCGACCTCGCCGCCGTGCGCACGCGCGCCGTGCCGCAGGGCGACGGCACCTACAGGATTTTCGGCACCAAGATCTTCATCACCTACGGTGAGCACGACATGGCCGAGAACATCATCCACCTCGTGCTCGCGCGCACGCCGGACGCGCCCCCGGGCGTGAAGGGCATCTCGCTGTTCATCGTGCCGAAGTTCATGGTGGGTGACGACGGCTCGCTGGGCGAGCGCAACGACGTGCACTGCGTGTCGATCGAGCACAAACTGGGCATCAAGGCGAGCCCGACCGCGGTGCTGCAGTTCGGCGACCACGGCGGCGCGACCGGCTTTCTGGTCGGCGAAGAGAACCGCGGCCTGGAATACATGTTCATCATGATGAACGCCGCCCGCTACGCGGTGGGCTTGCAAGGCATCGCCGTGGCCGAGCGGGCGTACCAGAAGGCAGCGTCGTTCGCGAAGGAGCGCGTCCAGTCGCGGCCGGTCGACGGCTCGGTCGCGGGCAGTGCGACGATCATCCACCACCCGGACGTGCGCCGCATGCTGATGACGATGCGCGCCTACACCGAAGGA
>JBJMVU010000175.1:0-11550 GCA_045810485.1 Massilia sp.
TCGCCGGCATCCTCTCCGTTTCCGGGGTTGCTGGCGCGACTATGTGCCGCAGACATATGCATATGCCGTCTCTGTGGCCAACTCGCTACAGATTGCCTGATTTCTCATTTCGTTTGCTCAAATAACAAGCGAAAAAATTTCAGTAGAGAACGCCCCATTTATAATCCCGCCGTGTCTGTTCCTGAGGGAACAGGCAGCCTGCACGCGACTACCTGCACGTTTTTTAAGCAACTTATACGCGCAAGCTATAAATTCCCAAGTGAAAACGTATTTGTCTCGATAAGAGCCTTAATGCATATTGGCCTTTTATCAAGCCAACGTCCGGGAAAAGAGCGGTTTTAAGGTGTAATAGCCTGGAAACAATTGCCCGCTAGACTCGCCGTGCGCTGCTTTGTGCTGGTGCATTGTCATCCACTTGCGCACCACGACACAGCAGAACGAACAACGACCGGCCGTCATGAGCGACCGGTCCGGGATTGCAGTACTAAGAGGGGGGAACCCAGTTCCCAACCATAACTATCAAGTCTATTTGGGGTTAATCCAATGATCTATCAAAAACGGATCCAGCTGACGAAGCTGGCGCTGGCTCTGTCGATTGCACTCGCGGGGGCGCCGGCCCTGGCGCAGAACACGACGTCGGCTGTCGGCGGTCGTATCTCGAGCGCGGACGGCCGACCGGCCGCCGGCGCCGCGGTGCAAATCATTCACACCGAATCGGGTTCGGTCAGCAATGTCGTCACCGATGCGGAAGGCCGCTACATCGCGCGCGGCCTGCGTACCGGCGGTCCGTACACGATCATGATCACCAAGGACGGCGTTACCGAAAAACGCGAAGGCATCTTCCTGCAACTGGCGGAAACCGCCACCGTCGACGCGACCGTCGGCGCACCGATGCAGACCGTGACCGTCGCCGGCAACCGCGCCCGTTCCGACATCTTCAACCGCTCCAATATGGGTGCGGGCACCGCGATCAGCAACGCCCAGCTGCAGATCCAGGCGTCGGTCAACCGCAACCTGCAGGACTACGCCCGCGCCGACCCGCGCGTGTCGCAGACCGACAAGGAACGCGGCGAACTGTCCGTCGCCGGCCAGAACTCGCGCTACAACTCGATCACCATCGACGGCGTGAACGTGAACGACACGTTCGGCCTGGAAGCGAACGGCAGCCCGACCTCGCGCCAGCCGATCTCGATCGAAGCGATCCAGTCGGTGCAGGTCAACGTCGCCAACTACGACGTGACCCAGAAGGGCTACACCGGCGGCAACATCAACGCCGTCACGAAGTCCGGCACGAACCAGTGGAAGGGCGGCGTGTACTACGTGTACCGCGACGACCGCCTGGCCGGCCAGCGCTACAACCCGTCGACCGACGCGTATTCCGATCCGGTGCCGTTCAAGGAAACGACCAAGGGCGTGTGGGCGAGTGGCCCGCTCGTCGAGGACAAGCTGTTCCTGTATGCGCTGTCGGAAGAGACCAACTCGTCGCGCAGCGCGCCGGACTACGGCCCGGTCGGTTCGAACAACGGCACGACGGTCGCCATCACCCCGGCGGAAATCGCCGCGGTGCAGAACATCATGAATAGCCAGTACGGCGTCAACGCCGGCGGCCTGGCGCAGGGCGGCGGCAACTTCATTTCGCGCGAGCAGATGCTGAAGGTCGACTGGAACATCAGCGACAACCACCGCGCCAACATCCGCTACCAGCGCACCACGCAGGCCGAGCCGCAGTACTCGACCTTCAGCGCCACCGCGCTGAGCCTGGACTCCGCGTACTACTCGCAGGGCAAGCAGATCGAGACCACCGTGGCCCAGCTGTTCTCGGACTGGACCCCGACCTTCTCGACCGAGCTGAAGGCGTCGTCGCGCAACTACGACTCCGTCCCGACCAACAACACGACGCTGCCGTCCATCGGCGTGCAGTTCACCGGCGCCACGCCGGCCGGCACCCCGGCCAACGTCTCCACCGGTTCGCGTACGATCAACCTGGGTACCGACAACTCGCGTCACATGAACCTGCTGCGCACGCGCACGCAGGACTTCTACGCGGGCGCCAACTGGACCAAGGGCGACCACGAGATCAAGTTCGGTGCGGACTACCAGAAGAACAAGATCTACAACGCGTTCCTGCAGAACGTGTACGGCAACTACACCTTCGGTTGCGACAACAACCTGACCTACTCGTTCGGCTCGATCAACTGCACGACCGCGTCCCAGGCGCAGGTCGAAGCCGCCGTGCTGGAAAACCTGCGCACCGGCCGCTACACGTCGTACACGCTGCAGGTTCCCGCGCCCGGCTTCACGCTGAACGACGCCGTCGCGACGTTCAACATGACGAACACGGGCCTGTTCCTGCAGGACACCTGGAACGTCAACCGCCAGCTGACCCTGAACTACGGCTTCCGCGTGGACCAGGTGGGCGTCGGCGGCACGCCGGTCGCGAACGCGAAAGTGGCCCAGGCCGCAGTGCTGAACAGCGGCGCCCGCCAGACCGGCGGCTTCGGCTACAACAACCAGCAGACGATCGACGGCACCAAGCTGTTCCAGCCGCGCTTCGGCTTCAACTACAACTTCGACACCCCGCGCCGCATGCAGCTGCGCGGTGGCTTCGGCCTGTTCCAGGGCGCCGCGATGTCCGTCTGGCTCGCGAACCCGTTCCAGAACACCGGCATGACGACGCAGCAGATCACCTGCTCGGCCACGGGTAACACCAAGTGCCCGCCGGTCGCCGGCGCCCCGAACGGCGCGTTCAGCACCAACGTCAACAACCAGCCGACGCTGGGCGGCTCGACCCCGCCGGTCGCCAACGTCGACCTGCTCGATCCGAACGTGAAGCAGCCGTCCGTGTGGAAAGCCAACCTGGCCTTCGAAACGGAACTGCCGTGGTACGGCCTCGTCGCCGGCGCCGAAGTCCTGTATGCGCACACCAAGGACGGTATCTTCTTCCAGAACCTGAACCTGGGCCAGCCGACCGCGATCGGCCAGGACGGGCGCCAGCTGTTCTGGAACGCGAACGGCCTGTCGCAGAACTGCTGGAGCGTGGGTAACAACGCCGTCAGCACCGCCAAGGGCTGCACCAACACGACCAAGTCGCTGTCCAACTCGGCGTTCGGCAACGTGATCAAGGTCACCGGCACCGACAAGGGCGAGAACCGCGTGTCCACCCTGTCGCTGTCGTACCCGATGACGAAGGGCTTCGGCTGGTCGGTCGCGGCAAGCCACACGTACGCGACGGAAGTCTCGAACCTGACGTCGTCGACGTCGGGCTCGAACTACGGCGCCCGTTCGGCCCTGAACCCGAACGACAACGTGGCCGCCAACTCGGCGTACCTGGTCAAGAACCGCATCAACGCGCTGCTGAACTTCGAGAAGGCCTTCTTCGGCAAGTACAAGACCCGCTTCGGCATGTTCTATGAAGGCCGTACCGGCAAGCCGTACAGCTGGACCTTCAAGAACGACATGAACGGCGACGGCATCGGCAGCAACGACCTGATGTACATCCCGAAAGCCTTCGGTTCGGGTGAAGTCGTGTTCGCGGGCGATACGGCGACCAGCCACGCCAACGAGCAGCGCTTCTGGGACGTCGTCAACGCCAACAAGGCCCTGCGCCAGGCGGCCGGCGGCACCGTGGCCCGCTACGGCGACTTCTCGCCGTGGACGAACAGCTTCGACCTGCGCATCAGCCAGGAAATCCCGGGCATGTTCACGCGTAACAAGGCGTCGGTCTCGTTCGACATCCTGAACTTCGGCAACATGCTGAACAAGAAGTGGGGCCAGATCTACGAAGCGCCGTTCTTCTCGAACGGCGGCCAGACCCGCGGCTTCGTCGACTACGCCGGCAGGGATGCGAACGGCCACTACGTGTACGCGGTCCGCTCGGCCGTCGACCCGCTGCAGATCCGCCAGGTCAAGGGCGAGTCGCAGTGGTCGGCACAGGTCACCGTCAAGTACGAGTTCTGATCTGAACGCGTCTTGATGTGACAGGGACGGCCGGTGGCGACACCGGCCGTTTTTTCTTGCCTTGTAAAGACCAGAACAGCGAACGTGCGTGCCATAATCGATGGCTGCTGTTCGCATGACTAGAGACTTCACATGATCGTATTCCGTCCGTCCGCGCTGGCTTTCGGCGTCGCGCTGCTGCTGTCCGGCTGCACCACCGCGCCGGTCCGTCCGCTCGAGATCAATCTCGTCGCGCTGAACGACTTCCACGGCAACCTCGAACCCAGCAAGTACACGTACACGCCGCCGGGCACGACGCAGCCGCGCACGATCCAGGCCGGCGGCATCGATGTGCTGAAAGGCGCGCTGGATACGTTCCGCAAGGACGACCCGGACCTGCTGTTCGTCGCGGCCGGAGACCTCGTCGGCGCGAGCCCCGCCGCGTCGTCGATGTTCGCCGACGAACCGAGCATCGAGGCGCTGAACCGCATGGGGCTCGTCGCCAGCTCGCTCGGCAACCACGAATTCGACCAGGGACCGAAGGAACTGCTGCGCCAGCAGCACGGCGGCTGCGATTCGCCGCGTCCCGCCAAGGCCTGCCGCCTGTCGCCCGACTTCAAGGGCGCCGGGTTCACTTACCTCGCCGCCAACGTCGTCGATGCGGAGACGGGCAAGAACCTCGTGCCGGGCTGGCGCATCGTCGACGTCAAGGGTGTCAAGGTGGGCCTGATCGGCGCCGTGCTGCACGACCTGGCGTCCGTGACGATCGCCTCGTCGATCAGGGGCCTCGCCATCGAGGACGAAGCGGCATCCATCAACGCCGTGCTGCCCGCGCTGCGCACACAGGGCGCGCAGGTGTTCGTCGTGCTGATCCACGAAGGCGGTTTCGCCGACCAGCCGTACGACAAGGCCGATTGCGACACCCTGCACGGTCCCATCGTCGCCATCACGAAGAAGCTCGATCCGGCCATCCGCCTCGTCATCAGCGGCCATTCGCACACGGGCTATCTGTGCAAGGTCGACGGCAAGGTCGTCACGCAGGCGGACGTCTACGGCCACCTGCTGTCGCGTATCAAACTGACGCTGGACCCGGCCACGAAGGCCGTCCAGGACATCCAGGTGCGCAACGTCGTGATGGCGCCGGACGCGTTCAGGCCCGACGCCGGATTGTCCGCGTACCTGGCCGACGTGCGCGCGAAGAGCCGCGCCGAGCTGGCGAAACCGGTGGCGCGTGTGCTGGGGGCCCTGTCGCGCAAGGAAAACCCGTCCGGCGAATCGGTGCTGGGCGGCGTGATCGCCGACGCGGCAGTCGCCGCCACGCGCGACCAGGGCGTGCAAATCGGCTTCATGAACCCGGGCGGCATCCGCAGGGACCTGGAGACGGGTGACGGTGGCGTCGTGAGCTTCGGCCAGGCGCAGGCCGTGCTCCCGTTCGGGAACACGCTCGTCGTGATGGATCTCGCCGGCGCGCAGCTGCGCCGCGTGCTGGAACAGCAGTGGGACCGGCCGGCGTCGTCCGACCCGGCTATCCTCGCCGTGTCGAGCAGTCTCACGTACGACTGGGACGGCACGCAGCCCGCGGGCCGCCGCACGGCGAACGTGAAGGTGGACGGCAAGGCGCTTGATGATGACAAGGTCTATCGCGTCGTGGCCAACAACTTCCTGGCCGAGGGCGGCGACAACATCCCGATGTTCGCCAAGGGCACGCGCCGCGTGGAGACGGGCCTGCGCGACCTCGATGCGTTGATCGCCTACCTGCAGAAGCATCCGGAAGCCGGTGGGGCGAGCCTGGCCCCGGCGCAGCGCATCCGCAAGGTACGCTAGCGATATGATCACGAAGTTGCAGGGTGGGCACCCTGTGCCCGCCAAACCGTATAAACAGTATGAGCGAGATAGTCTTATGAAGAAAATCGCATGTGTCGTGGCGCTGGCCGGCGCCTTCGTGTCGCTGGACGCGGCCGCATGGGGCACGGACGGCCACCGCGCCGTGGGCGCCATCGCGGACAAGCTGATCAAGGGCACCCGCGCCGAGGCGCGGGTGAAGGCGCTGCTGCTGCCGGGCGAATCGCTGGAAGCCGTGTCCACGTGGCCCGACTGCGTGAAGGGCAACTGGTGCGGTCCGCAGACGCCGGAAATGATCGAGTACGTGAACGCGAATCCGAAGCACAGCGAGTACCACTACACGGACGTGCCGTTCCAGCTCGACCACTACCACGACGGCGCCGCCGGCACGGCCGACGACGACATCGTGCAGACCCTGAAGGAAGCCATCGCCGTCCTGCAGGGCAAGGACACGCCCGCGACCAATCCGCACAAGTTCACGAAGCGCCAGGCGCTGATCCTCGTCACGCACCTGGCGGGCGACATCGTCCAGCCGCTGCACGTGGGCGCCGCCTTCGTCGACAAGGACGGGCGTTTCATCGTGCCGAAGACGAAGGCCGAGATCGACGAGACGGTGGTCTTCGATTCGCGCGGCGGCAACAACTTCCTGATGGACGATGCGAAGGTCGAGCAGATGTCCGCCAACCTGATCCCGCCGGGCGAACCGAAGCCGGTGAACCCGGGCGTGCCGAAGGCGCTGACGAAGCCGTTCCACTCGTACTGGGACAGCACGACGGTCGATTACGCGTTCCGCCGCATCCGCACGAAAACGCCGGAGCAGTTCGCCCAGGCCGCCATCGACGGCAGGCCGAACGTGGCGAAGAACAGCGGCGACCCCGTCACCTGGCCGTACCAGTGGGCGGACGATACGCTGGCCGTCTCCAAGATCGCGTTCACCGGCGTCACGGCCGGCAAGATCGTGCCGCAGGTGAGCAAGAAGGGCGAGACCTATTACACGTGGACGCTGGAAGTGCCGAACGACTACCCGGTGCCCAGCTCCGCGCTCGCAAAGACACAGATGATCAAGGGCGGCTACAACCTGGCCGAACTGCTGAAGGCGATCTGGCCGTAACCACGGCGCCAGCCTTCCGCAAGCCGCCGCGCGCCCACAAGGCCGCGGCGGTTTTTTTTCGTGGGTTAGAATCCCGGCATCTCATTCGGACCCTCACCATGCCCACGATTCTGCGTTTCATCGTCCCCGCCTCCGCGCTTCTGGCGCTCGTGCCTGCCGTCGCCGCCGAACCGGATTCACGCAACCTGCCGCTGTGGGAAGCCGGCGTCGGCGCCGCCGTGTTCAACACGCCCGCGTACCCCGGCGCATCCGACCGCAGCAACCGCGCCCTCGTGCTGCCTTTCCTGCTGTATCGCGGCAAAGTGCTGCGCGCCGACCAGCAGGGCATCGGTGCGCGCCTGCTGGACACGGACAAGGTCGAATTCGACGTCGGCCTCGCGGGCGCGCTGCCGTCCCGTTCGGACGACGTGGACGCGCGCCGCGGCATGCCCGACCTCGGCACGCTCGTCGAATTCGGTCCGCGCGTGAAATACAAGTTCGCGGACCTGGGCGGGGCGGGGCGTTTGCGCTTCGAGCTGCCCGTGCGCGCCGTCATCGAAGCGCGCGGCGGCCTGCGCCGCCAGGGCTGGACGACGGAACCGCGCTTCGTGTGGGAACAGCGCGGCGACGCGGGCCGCTGGACGATGGAGGCGCAGGTGGGCGCCGTGTTCGGCGACCGTCGCATCCACGGCTATTTCTACGACGTCGCGCCGCAGTATGCGACGGCGGACCGGCCGGCGTACCGCGCGGACAGCGGGTTGATGCTGGTGCGGACGGGCTTCGGCGGCACGCTGCGGGTCGATCCGGACGTGCGCGTGTTCGCGTTCGTGCGCCTGGACAGTTATGCGGGGAATGCGAACCGGGACAGTCCGCTGTTCAGGAAGGACGTTGGCGCGTCGGCCGGGGTGGGGCTGGCGTGGACGTTGGCGCGGTCATCGCGCCGCGCCAATGAATGACACGTTTGGTTGGCACGGGGTGTGCCCACCTACGGCATATCGAACGACGTAGGGTGGGCTCCCCGAGCCCACGCTGCATCAACGCGACTTCACAAATGGTTTGCCGATCGCCTTGGGCGCGACGGACTTCGCCATCAAACCGGCGAGAACGACCACGGTGACGATGTAAGGAATCGCCTGGATCAGGGACCCCGGCAGGCGGCCGACGACCGGCAGGTCGACGCCCTCGAGCTGGATCTGGATCGCGCCGAACAGGCCGAACATCAGGCAGCCCAGCACCGTGTGCAGCGGGCGCCAGTTGCCGAAGACGAGCGCCGTCAGCGCCAGATAGCCGGCGCCGGCCGACATGTCGCGCAAAAAGAAGCCGCTCTGGACCAGCGTCAGGTACGCGCCCGAGAACGAGCACAGGACGCCCGCCACGAGCATGGCCAGATAGCGCGTACGCTCGACCGAGACGCCGGCCGCGTCGGCCGCATGCGGGTTCTCGCCGCACGCGCGCAGGCGCAGGCCGAAGCGGCTGTGGTACACGACCCAGTGCACGACCGGCAGCAGCGCGAACGCGACGTAGACCAGCACCGACTGGCCGCCGATCAGGTGGCCGTACAGCCAGCCGATGACGGGAATGTGCTCGACGGCGGCCGTGCCGGGCAGGACGACGTCGAACAGGCGCGCGTTGCGCAGGTCCGGCGTGCGGCCGCCCTGCTGGAAGAAGAATTGCGCGAGCACGAACGTCAGGCCGCTCATGGCGATGTTGATGGCGATGCCGGCCACGAGCTGGTTGCCCTTCTGCGTGATCGACACGAACGCCTGCACCATCGCGAGCGCGACCGACACGCCCATGCCGGCGAGGATGCCGTACCACGGGTTCTGCGTGGCGTAGGCGACGGCGGCCGATGCGAACGCCGACGCGAGGATCTTGCCTTCGAGGCCGATGTCGACGACGCCCGAGCGCTCGGCGAACAGGCCGGCCAGCGCGGCGAACATCAGCACGGGCGCGTTGCGGACCGTGGAGACGATGATGCTGGCGAGTTGGAAGTCTTCCATTCAAATCCCCTTGTTGGTACGGGTGACGTTGAGCAGTTTCAGGATGGCCGGGGCGTAGAAGTTTTCCATCGCGCCGCAGAACAGGATAATCAGGCCCTGGATGAAGATGAACGTCTCTTGGGGGATGTTGGGCTTCTCTAACGACAAATCGAAGCCGCCCTGGATCAGCGCGCCGAACAGCACCGACGACAGGAAGATGCCGACCGGATGCTGGCGGCCCATCAGCGCGATGGCGATGCCCACGAAGCCCGCGCCGGCGGGGAAGTTCAGCGACAGGTAGTGCGTCGAGCCCATCACGGAGTTGACGGCGCCGAGGCCGGCCAGCGCGCCCGACACGAGCATCGTCACGATGATCGTGCGGCTGATTTTTACGCCCGCGTAGTGCGCGGCGTGCGCGTTCAGGCCCGTCGCGCGCAGCTGGTAGCCCCACGACGACCGCCATACGACGACGCCGTAGATCACGAGCGCGACGATCGCGAGGATGAAACTGATGTTCAGCGGCGCATCGCCCAGCACCGGCAACACCTTGTTCAGCAGGGGCAGGGCGGCGCTGTCGGCGAACACCCGCGAAGCCGGATTCTGCTGGCCTTCGGGAATCAGCTTCAGGATCAACCAGTTCATCACGTTGGCGGCGATGAAGTTGAACATGATCGTCGTGACGACGACGTGGCTGCCGCGCTTCGCCTGCAGGTAGCCCGGAATGAAGGCCCACAGCGCGCCGAAGACGGCGGCGCCGATCATGGCGAGCGGGATCATCAGGATGCCGGGCAGGTGCGCGTCGAGCGCCAGCACGGCCCACGTCAGGCCCAGGCCGCCGATATACATCTGGCCTTCGGCGCCGATGTTGAAGAGGCCCGCCTGCATCGCGATCGACACGGCGAGGCCCGCGAAGATGAAGGTGCTCGCGTAGAACAGCGTGTACGCGAGGCCTTCCGGATCGAGGATGGCGCTGTCGACGAGGATGCGGAGCGATTCCGACGGGCTCTCGCCCAGCAGGTGGATCACGAGCGCCGCGACGAGCAGCGCCGACATCAGGTTCAGGATGGGCAGGACGAAACCGGTGGCCCAGCGTGGCAATTCAGTCTTTTTCATGCTCAGTTTCTGGCCTTAGTGCTTATGCATCCCGCCCATCATAAGGCCGATGCGGGTGGTGTCGAATTCGTCGATGGGGAGGATGCCGGTGATGCGGCCGCCGGACATCACGATGATGCGGTCCGCGAGCGCGCGCACCTCTTCCAGTTCCACCGACGACAGCAGGATCGCCACGCCGTCGTCGCGCAGGCGCAGCAGCTGCGTGTGGATGCTTTCGATGGTGCCGATGTCCACGCCGCGCGTCGGCTGGCCGACCAGCATCAGCTTCGGCTTCGCGGCCACTTCGCGCGCGATGACGACCTTCTGCTGGTTGCCGCCGGAGAGGAGACCGATGCGCAGGTCGGGATTGTTCGGACGGACGTCGAACGCCGTCATCAGGTGCGCGCAGCGCTGCGCGATCTTTTTGTAGTCGAACAGGCCCCAGCGGTTCTTCACGTGGTCCTGGTAGCCGAACACCGTGTTCTGCATGACGGAGAAATCCTTGATCACACCGTCGCGCAGGCGGTCTTCCGGCACGTGGCCGATGCCCAGTTCGCGGAACGTCGCGGGCAGGCCGTCGGCATTCGTGCGGCCCGGGTACGGCAGGTCCTTGCCGAGGAATTCGACCTTGCCGGCAGTCGGCAGGCGCATGCCGGACAGGATCTCCAGCAGCTCGCTCTGGCCATTGCCCGACACGCCCGCGATGGCGACGACCTCGCCCGCGCGCAACGTAAAATCGATGTCGGAGAGGAGGGCCACGCCGTTCGCATCCTTCAGCTGCAGGCTCGCCACCTTCAGCACTTCCGCGCCCGGGTTGTACGGCGCGCGCGGCAGCTCGCCCTGGATCGGGCGGCCGACCATCATGTTCGCCAGCTGCTCCTTCGACGTCTCCGCCGTTTTCACCGCACCGACGACGCGGCCCGCGCGCATCACCGTCACCTCGTCCGTGATCGCCATGATCTCCTGGAGTTTATGGGTGATCAGGATGATGGTCTTGCCCTGTTCCCTGAACAGCCGCAGGATCTCGAACAGCGACGCCGTCTCCTGCGCGGTCAGCACGGCCGTCGGCTCGTCGAGGATCAGGATGTTGGCGCTGCGGTAGATCTGCTTGAGGATCTCCACGCGCTGCTGCGCGCCGACGGACAGGTCGTGGACCGTCGCGAGCGGATCGACGTCGAGGCGGTAGCGATCGCAGATCTCGCGCAGCTTCGCTTCCACCGCGCCGCGCTTCGCGGCCAGCTTGAAGCCGCCCTCGTTGCCCAGCATGACGTTGTCGAGGACGGTCATGTTTTCGACGAGCATGAAGTGCTGGTGCACCATGCCGATGCCGAGGGCGATCGCCTCGTGACTGGTGCGGATGTCCCGGGGCTGGCCGTCGATCAGGACCTGGCCGCTGTCGGCGTTGTAGTAGCCGTACAGGATGCTCATCAGGGTCGACTTGCCGGCGCCGTTTTCGCCGATCACGCCATGGATCGAGCCCTTGGCGATCGCGAAGCTGACGTCGGCATTCGCCTGCACCGCCCCGAAGGCTTTGCTAATGTTGCGAAATTCTACGGCTGGCTGCATAGCGGTCTGTCCATTCATTTAAAAGCGCGCCGCGCCGGCATGGAA
>JBJMVU010000176.1:0-4769 GCA_045810485.1 Massilia sp.
AAAAAATATCCCTACACCACTAACATCCCAACTTTGAAATAGTCCATGCCGGCGTCGACGTTCATGACGTCCAGCCTGTCCTTGAGCAGCGCGATGGTCGGCAGCATGCGGTCGCGGTGCAGTCCGTCCGGGTACAGCTTGTCCGGGTCGTAGTTCGACGTCATCACGAACGACACGCCGTTGGCGAACAGCGCGGACAGCAGGTTGTACATGATCATCGCGTCCGCCACGTCGCTCACGTGGAATTCGTCGAAGCAGATCAGGCGGTATTTCCTGGCGATGCGCTTCGCCACTTCGATCAGCGGGTCTTCCACGCCCTTCAGCTCGTCGAGCTGGCGGTGCACGGCGCGCATGAATTCGTGGAAGTGCACGCGCGTCTTGCGCACGACCGGCACGACCGAGTAGAAGCTGTCCATGAGGAAGGACTTGCCGCGCCCGACGCCACCCCACATGTAGACGCCCTGCGGCACGTCGGGACGGTTGAGCAGGCGCTTGAACGCGGACGAGCGCTGCGACTTGTACGTGACCCAGTCGTCGTACGCGGCCTGCAGGCGGTCGACGGCGCGCTGCTGCGCGGGATCGGACTTGAATCCGCGCTCGGTCAGCGCGTGCTGGTAGTACTCTTGGACGTTCATGGGTGTCGTGTATAAAAACGTAGGGTGGGCACCACGTGCCCACGCGAACGCCGGCATAACCCAAGCGTCCGCGTGGGCACGTGATTGATGCCCCCGGCATCAATCACCCCACCCAACGAAGCGTGCGGCGCACGCCCCGGATGCTGCTTAGAAGTTCAGCGAACGCTTGTCGACGGCGAGCGCCGCTTCCTTGGTCGCTTCGGACAGCGACGGGTGGGCGTGGCAGATGCGGGCGATGTCTTCCGACGACGCGCGGAATTCCATCGCGACGACGGCTTCCGAGATCAGCTCCGACGCGACCGGGCCCACGATGTGGACGCCCAGGATTTCGTCGGTCGTCGCATCGGCCAGGAATTTCACCATGCCCGACGTGTCGCCCAGCGCGCGCGCACGGCCGTTGGCCATGAACGGGAACGTGCCGGCCTTGTAAGCGACGCCTTCCTTCTTGAGCTGCTGCTCGGTCTTGCCGACCCACGCGATTTCCGGCGAGGTGTAGATGACCCACGGGATCGTGTTGAAGTTGACGTGACCGTGCTGGCCGGCGATGCGCTCGGCAACGGCGACACCCTCTTCTTCCGCCTTGTGCGCCAGCATCGGGCCGCGCACGACGTCGCCCACGGCCCAGATGCCCGGGACGTTCGTGCGGCACTCGTCGTCGACGGCCACGAAACCACGCTCGTCCAGCTGCACGCCGACGGTCTCGATGCCGAGGCCGTTGGTGTTCGGCACGCGGCCGATCGAGACGATCACGCGGTCGAACGTCTCGCTCTTCGCGGCGCCCGCTGCATCGGCGTATTCCACGGTGACGTTGTTCTCGCCCTTGGTGACGCTGTTGATCTTCACGCCCAGCTGGATGTCCAGGCCCTGCTTGGTGAACAGCTTGTGCGCTTCCTTGGCGATCTGCTCGTCGACCGCGCCCAGGAACGTCGGCAGGCCTTCCAGCACGGTGACCTTGGCGCCCAGGCGGCGCCACACCGAACCCATTTCCAGGCCGATCACGCCGGCGCCGATGACGCCCAGCTTGGCCGGGACGGCGTCGACGGTCAGCGCGCCGGTGTTCGACAGGATGACCTTTTCGTCGAACGGTGCGCCCGGCAGTTCGCGGGCGTTCGAGCCGGTCGCGATGATCACGTTCCTGGCGCTGATCGAATCGGTGGTCGTGCCCGACACGTTGACGGTATAGCCTTGGTCGGCAACCGAGGCCTTGCCCGCGAGCGTGCCGCGGCCGTGGAAGAAGGTGACCTTGTTCTTCTTGAACAGGTAGACGATGCCATCGTTGTTGGCCTTGACGACGCCTTCTTTACGCTTGAGCATCTGGCCCAGGTTCAGCGACAGGCCGGCGACGTCGATGCCGTGCTCGGCGAACGCGTGACCGGCGTGCTCGAAGTGTTCCGACGATTGCAGCAGTGCCTTCGACGGAATGCAGCCGACGTTGGTGCAGGTGCCGCCCAGTGCCGGGCCGCCCTTGGCGTTCTGCCATTCGTCGATGCAGGCGGTCTTGAAGCCCAGCTGCGCAGCGCGGATCGCGGCCACGTAGCCGCCAGGACCGCCGCCGATCACGACGACGTCGAATTGTTTTTCAGTGCTCATCTAACGTTTTCCTTTTTGTTCCCAAACCAACGTCGCCCCCGCGCAGGCGGGGGCCCAATGTCTGCATGCGTTATCGTGGCGCATGCAAAAAACTGGATTCCCGCCTCCGCGGGAACGACGGCCTTTGGGTTTCGTATTCGTTCTTCGCCCGAAGATTCACTCTTCCGGCACGAAAATCCACAACAACAGGTAAATCACGATCCCGAACCCGAACGTGATGGTGAACAGCGCGAACACGAGCCGCCACACCCACGCGTCCACGCCGGACACGCCGGCGAGGCCGCCGCAGACACCGCCCAGCCAGCGGTCGGTGCGCGAGCGGCGCAAGGTGTTCAGCTCGGACGCGAACGTGCCGTCGGCACTCGCCGTCTTGTTCAGGTTCACCGTCGACGAGGCGCCGGACAATACCTTCGCCTTCGCCTGTTCGAATTCGGCGTCGGTCAGGGCGCCGGCCTGGTGCAGTTCGTGCAAACGCTTGATTTCATCGGAGATCATGATCATTCCCTTCCATCAGACACAGCACGAGCGCGCCAGGCGGCGCGCCCTTCCACCCTACGCGGGCCGTCGCAATTACAGGTCGAGCAGCAGGCGGGCCGGATCTTCCAGCGCATCCTTCATCGCGACCAGGCCCAGGACGGCTTCGCGGCCGTCGATGATGCGGTGGTCGTACGACATCGCCAGGTAGTTCATCGGGCGGATGACGATCTGGCCGTTCTCGACGACGGCGCGGTCCTTGGTCGCGTGCACGCCCAGGATCGCCGACTGCGGCGGGTTGATGATCGGGGTCGACAGCATCGAACCGAAGGTGCCGCCGTTCGAGATCGAGAACGTACCGCCGGTCAGGTCTTCCAGGGTCAGCTTGCCGTCCTTGGCTTTCTGGCCGAATTCGCCGATCTTCTTCTCGATCTCGGCGATCGACATCTGGTCGGCGTTGCGCAGGATCGGGACCACCAGGCCGCGCGGCGAACCGACGGCGATGCCGATGTCGAAGTAGCCGTGGTAGATGATGTCGTTACCGTCGACCGACGCGTTCAGGATCGGGTACTTCTTCAGCGCGGCGACGGCGGCCTTGACGAAGAAGGACATGAAGCCCAGCTTGACGCCGTGCTCTTTCTCGAACTTGTCCTTGTACTTGGCGCGCATTTCCATGACCGGCGCCATGTTGACTTCGTTGAACGTCGTCAGGATGGCGTTGGTCGACTGCGACTGCAGCAGGCGCTCGGCGATCCGGGCGCGCAGGCGGCTCATCGGCACGCGCTCTTCCGGACGGTCGCCCAGGTTCGCGACCGGGGCGGCAACTTGCGGCAGGGCTGCCTTCGGCGCGGCTTGCTGCAGCGGTGCCGGCGCTGCCACAGCCGGCTTGTTGGCGACGGCGGCCAGGGCGTCGCCCTTGGTCACGCGGCCGTCACGGCCGGTGCCGGTGGCGTCGGCGGCGGTCAGGTTGTTGTCGGCCAGGATCTTGGCGGCGGCCGGCATGGCGACGTCGCCTTTCGAGCCGGTAGCGGCGGCTGCGGCGGCCGGAGCGGCGGCTTCAGCGGCGGCGGCCGGGGCGGTGGTCACCTGCAGCGGGCTCACGCCGGCCGAGGCTTCGGTATCGATGATGGCGATGACTTCACCCGACACGACGGTGCTGCCGTCGTTCTTGATGATTTGCACGATCACGCCGGCAGCCGGGGCCGGCAGTTCCAGGACCACCTTGTCGGTCTCGATGTCGATCAGGTTCTCGTCGCGCGAGACGGCTTCGCCGACTTTCTTGTGCCACGACAGCAGGGTCGCTTCGGCGACCGATTCCGACAATTGGGGGACCTTGACTTCGATTTGTGCCATTTAAAAAACTCCGTTTTTGTATTCTGTGCAAAAAACCCCGCGCGATCGGCGCGGGGTCAATGAGCGCCGCTTATTTGGTGAGGAGCCGCACGCGCGAGCGTGTGGCGCCCCTCGTCCACACCCCGTGAGGACGAGTCCTCACTTGGTGAGGACGAACCCTTTCAACTTCGAGAACGCGGTTTCCAGCAGTTCCTTCTGCTGCGCCACGTGCTTGTCGGTGTAGCCGACGGCAGGCGACGCGGAAGCCGGACGGCCGGCGTACGCCAGGCGCTGGCCCGCTTCCATGCTTTCGAACACGTTGTGCTGGATCTGGAACCACGGACCCTGGTTCTGCGGCTCGTCCTGCGCCCACACGACTTCCGTCGCGTTCGGGAACTTCTTCAGTTCGGCCTGGAACGCCTTGTGCGGGAACGGGTACAGCTGCTCGATACGGACGATGGCGGTGTCCGTCGTGCCGCGGGTCTTGCGCGAGTTGACCAGGTCATAGTAAACCTTGCCCGAGCAGACGATCACGCGCTTGACCTTGTTCGCATCGATCTTCTCGTCCTGTTCCGGGATCACGGTCTGGAAACCGCCGGTGGTCAGGTCGGTCAGCGGCGAGCCGGCGTCCTTGTTACGCAGCAGCGACTTCGGCGTGAAGATGACGAGCGGCTTGCGGAACTGGCGCACCATCTGGCGGCGCAGCAGGTGGAAGATCTGCGCGGCCGTGGTCGGCTG
>JBJMVU010000177.1:0-5723 GCA_045810485.1 Massilia sp.
GACGACCGCGAGCGTGGTGCCGGGCGGAATGCGCAGGGTCACGTCGTCCAGCGCGGTGCGCCCCGGTTCGTAGTCGAAGCCCACGTGCTCGAACACGACGTCGCCGGCGCCCGGCACGAGCGCCGGCAGGCCCGGCACTTCCGGCATCTCGGGCCGCTCGCCCAGCAGGGCGAACAGGCGCTCGGCGTTGACCCACGCGTCGCGCGATTCGCGGTAGACGAAGCCGAGCGCGTTCAGCGGCAGGCAGACCTGCAGCGCGTACGCATTGATCAGCACGAGGTCGCCCACGCGCATCCGGCCCGCCATGACGTCCTGCCCTGCCAGCAACATGATGGCGGCCACGCCCAGCGCGATCACGCCGCTCTGCCCCACGTGCAGCAGGAACAGCGCGCGCTGGTTGCCCACGCCGGCATCGCGCCAGCGGTCCATCGTGGCCGCGAACTTCGCCGCCTCGTGGGCCTCGTTCGTGAAGTACTTGACGGTGTCGTAGTTCAGCAGGCTGTCCGCCAGCTGGCCCTTGGCGCGCGAATCGAGCTTGTTCACGCGCCGCTGGTAGATGACGCGGCGCGCCGTGAATACGAGCGTGAAACCGGTGTACAAGAGGAAGGTGGCGACGATGATGGCGGCGTAGCCCGCCGGATAGCGGCGCAGCATGATGGCGAGCACGAGGCCGATCTCGACGAGCGTCGGCACGATCGTGAACAGCCCCACGCCCAGCAGGTAGGCGATGCCGCTGGTGCCGCGGTCGATGTCGGGCAGCAGGCTGCCGACCTGGCGCCGGGCGTGGAAGCGGGGCCCGAGCGCATGCAGGTGGGAAAAGGTCTTGCCCGCATAGGCCGACACTGTGCTCAGCGTCACGCGCGCGAACAACATGTCGCGCCATTCGTTGAACAATGTGCTGGCGAAACGCAGCAGCGCATAACCCACCAGCAGATACGCCGGCAGGTGCGCCGGCAAGGCCGGTTGCGAGAACGCGTCGATGATGCGCTTGAGCAGCAGTGGCACGGCGACGGTCGCCACCTTCGCGGCCAGCAGCAGGGCGATGGACGCCGCCACGCGCCAGCGATTGGCGCGCATGACGCCCCACAGCTCGGCCGTGAAGCGGCGGCGGGCGGCGGAGGCGGCGGTGGCGGCGGTCATGCCGGGTTTGACCGCCGCGGCGGCGCGAGGCTCCCGTCCGGCGTCTGTCCTGCCTCAAGCATTCATGCCATCAGCGTGTGCGCTTCGGCAGGTTTTCCAGGCGGAAGATGACGTCGACGGGCTGGCGCAGCTTGATCGCCGTCACAGCCAGCAATTGCTCGCGGTCGACCTCCTGCGCGCGCGCCCGGTCCTCGCCCTCGTTGCGCCGGAATTCGGCGCGCTCCAGGCCCATCGCCGTGCTGAGGTTCTTCAGCGTATCCGGCGTGGCGCCCATCAGGCCGCCGACGCGCCGTCCGCCCGCGGCCGCCATCACGTCGGCCTGGCGGCGCGCATCCTGGATGGCCTGCGTCACGAGTTCGTCGTGGATCCTGTCCATGTCGGTGCGGTCGAAAGCGGATGCGAAGCCGTCGAGGTTGGGCTTGCCGAGCAGGCCGCCGGCCAGCGCCGCCCAGTTGGCGACGTTGCGCACGTTGATGTGGACATCGCAGCGCAGTTCGTACACCGGCGCGCCGTTCGCGGCCCGCTCCTCCTTGCGGATGCCCTGGCGCACCTCGCGCACGCCGATATCGTCGGCATCGATGCCGAGTTGCCGCGCGAGGTCGCGCACTTCGCCCACGCGCGCCTCGATGACGGCGCGCGCCGCAGCCGGGTCGGCGTCGGGCGCGACGATCTCGAAATCGAGGCTGGCGATGTCGGGCATGGCGACCTGGTAGGAAATCCCGGTGACGTGCACGAACGGGTAGTCGGGGACGGGCGACGCACCGGCGCCGCCCGTCGCCAGCAGGAGGATGAGGACGGCGCTGCGCAGGGGTTGCTTCAACATGGACGCTCCAGTTTGATGTAGACAATGATGTCTATGTTAGTCCCGGGCAGTGCGCCGGCACAAGGTGCAACGTTCAAAATAATCTTGTAGACAACTTGATCTAGACGAGTTAGTCTAGATTTATCGACCACGTTCCGAGAGACCGCCATGGCCAAGTCCCCCGCCCTTCCCAAGCCCACGCCCGCCGAACTCGACCTGTTGCAGGTGTTGTGGCCGCTGGGCGCCGCGACGGCGCGCCGGGTCCACGAAGAGATCGTCAAGGAGCGCCCGGACGTGACGTACGCGACCGTGCTGCGCCTGATGCAGATCATGCACGGCAAAGGTTTGCTGATCCGCGACGAGAGCGAACGGTCACACGTGTACGCACCGGCCCAGGCGCAGGAATCGCTGCAGTCGAATCTGCTGAAGGACCTGATGCAGCGTGCCTTTGCCGGGTCGGCCAAGGCGCTGGTGCTGGCCGCGCTCAAGAGCGGCATCTCGAAAAAGGAACGCGATGAGATCGAACAGCTGCTGAAAGACGGAGACGAACAATGAGCGCCGGGCTCGTCAATGGGCTCATGTCGATGCTGTTGCCGACCAACCCGCTCGCGCCGCTGCCCGCGCACTTGCCGGACGCCTTGTCCACGCTGCTGTCCGCGCTGCCGCATTCGTTCGTGCCCAGCCTCGGATGGGCGTTGCTGGATTTCGTGTGGCAGGGTGCGCTGATCGGCTGTGCGACGGCGGTGCTGCTCGTGGCGCTGCGCAATGCGCGGCCGGAACGCCGTTACGCCGTCGCGTGCGGCGCCCTGCTGCTGTGTTTTGCCTGGCCGGCGGTCGACTTCGCCACGATGCTGCTGGCCGACCGCGACGTGCAGGCCGCGCGCATGCTGCCGCTGGCGCAGGCCCCGGCGGCGGTGCTGCGCGACGCGGCGGGCCTGCTCGCGTGGCTGCAGCGGCATCTCGACGGGGTGGTCGGCGCGTGGGCGGCCTGCGCGGCGGCGCTCGGGTTGCGCATGGCGCTCGGATTGGCATGGGTCGGACGGGCCACGCTCGGACGCGCCGCGTCGGCGCAGAACGTCAGCGACGAGGAACGCGCCTGGCAAACGAAGCTGGCCCAGTTGGCCGCCCGCTGCGGCATCGACCGCAAGGTGCGCCTGCGCATCGTCGACAGCCTGGCGAGCCCGGTCACGGCCGGCTGCTGGCGGCCCGTCGTGCTCGTACCGGCCGCGCTCGTGACGGGCATGCCGCCGCATTTGCTGGAGGCGCTGCTCGCGCACGAGCTGGGCCACGTCCGGCGCCACGACTACCTCGTCAACCTCGTGCAGAACGTGATCGAGGCGCTGCTGTTCTATCACCCGGCCGTGTGGTGGATCTCGCGCCGCATCCGCCACGAACGCGAGCAGATCGCGGACGATTTCGCCGCACGCCAGCTGGGCGAACCGCGCCGCCTGGCACGGGCGCTGTCGGAACTGGAACGCCTGCAGTTTTCCGGCCACCACCTGGCCCAGGCCGCGGCGGGCGGCGACCTGATGGCGCGCATCCGGCGCCTGGTCCGCCCGGATCCGCAGGCGCTGGACTGGCGCGCCGCGATCCCGGTCCTCGGCCTCGTGCTGGCCTGCGCGGCGAGCGCCCATGCGCTGTCGACCCGCGGTGCCCCGCCGGTCAACGCAACGGCTGGCCTGACGCGGTCCGCGATCGCGGATTTCTCGAGCTGCAGAAAACCGCAATACCCCCAGGCCGATATTGCGGCTGGCCACGAGGGCACGGTCACGGTGAACTTCCGCGTGGACGCCTCCGGCGTCGTCACGGACTCGGCCATCCTGAGCTCCAGCGGCTACGCCAGCATGGACGAGGCGGCCCGCGGCGCCCTGCACCGTTGCCGCTTTGCGCCCGCACTGCGCAATGGCCAGCCCGTATCGACGTGGCAGCCGGTCCAGTATGTCTGGACCCTCGCGTGACGTGACGCCGCTGCGCTGAGCGGCCGGGGCGGTTCCGCCCACATCATCGACGAAACATTCGCGCAAAAGGGCGCGCGGCGCCCGCTTGCCCTCACGAACTGAAGGTTATCAGTTCCCACCACAAGGAGAGCACCATGTCCCGCATCATCCGCACGACCCTGCAATGCCTGTCCGTCGCCCTCGTCTGCGCGGCGTCCGCCCATGCGGCACCGCAAGACACCAGCAATGCATTGCTAAACTTCAAAAGTTGCGCCAAGCCGCAGTATCCGCATACGGACGTGCAGGCCGGTCATCAGGGCACGGTCAAGCTCGGCTTTCTCGTCGACGAGAACGGCCACGTGAAGGATTCGAAGGTGGTGGAGTCGAGCGGTTTCGCGACGCTGGACGAGGCCGCGCGCGCGGCGCTGGCGCAATGCAGCTTCCAGCCCGCGCTCGAGAACGGGAAAGCGGTCCAGAAATGGACCTACGTGAAATACGAGTGGACCTTGGGCTAAGCCAACAGGAAGGACGGGCGGCGCCGCAGCGCCGCCCGCAAGACATCAAACGGCGGAGACGTCCAGCTCGGCCGCCGTGGCGGCCACGACTTCATCCTTGGTGACACCCGGCGCCAGCTCGACCAGCTTGAGGCCGGTATCGGTGACGTCGATGACGCCCAGGTCGGTGATGATGCGGTCGACGACGCCGACACCCGTCAGCGGCAGGTCGCACTTCTTGAGGATCTTCTGGCTCGTCGAGCCATCCTTGGCGGTCGCCACGTGTTCCATCACGACGACGACGCGCTTGACGCCGGCCACGAGGTCCATCGCGCCGCCCATGCCCTTGACCATCTTGCCCGGAATCATCCAGTTGGCCAGGTCACCCTTTTCCGACACCTGCATCGCGCCGAGAATCGCCAGGTTGATCTTGCCGCCGCGGATCATGCCGAAGGAATCGGCCGAGCTGAAGTAGGCGGCGCCCGGCAGCGCGGTGACGGTCTGCTTGCCGGCGTTGATCAGGTCGGCGTCGACCTCGGCGTCGGTCGGGAACGGGCCGATGCCCAGCAAGCCGTTTTCCGACTGCAGGAACACTTCGATATCGTTCGGGACGTAGTTGGCCACCAGCGTGGGAAGGCCAATGCCCAGGTTCACGTAAAAACCGTCCTGCAGTTCCTTGGCCGCGCGCGCGGCCATTTCATCACGAGTCCATGCCATGTCTGTCTCCCCTGGTCTTATGCTTGACGCACGGTGCGCTGTTCGATGCGCTTTTCCGGCGTCGGGTTGTGAACGATGCGGTGCACGAAGATGCTCGGGGTATGCACCTGGTCCGGGTCGATCTCGCCGATCTCGACCAGCTGCTCGACTTCCACGATGCAGACCTTGCCCGCGGTGGCCACGTTCGGGTTGAAGTTGCGCGCCGTCTTGCGGAACACGAGGTTGCCGGCGCGGTCGGCCTTCCAGGCCTTGACGAGCGAGACGTCCGGGACGAGCGCGCGTTCCATCACATACATGTCGCCATCGAACTCGCGGGTCTCCTTGCCGTCCGCCACGATCGTGCCGTAGCCGGTCTTGGTGAAGAACGCGGGGATGCCGGCGCCGCCGGCGCGCAGCTTCTCGGCCAGCGTGCCCTGCGGCGTGAATTCCAGCTCCAGCTCGCCGGCCAGGTACTGGCGCGCGAATTCCTTGTTCTCGCCCACGTAGGACGAGATCATCTTCCTGATCTGGCGCGTCGTGAGCAGCTGGCCCAGGCCGAAGCCGTCGACGCCGGCGTTGTTGGAAATGACCGTCAGGTTCTTGACGCTCGAATCGCGCAAGGCCTCGATCAGCGCCTCGGGAATGCCGCAGAGC
>JBJMVU010000178.1:0-4235 GCA_045810485.1 Massilia sp.
ATGAATAACGCGTAAAAGCGCTATTGTAGTCCGACGCTCTTGTTGCGACGCAACAAACTCAGGTCGCGGCCGCTCGCCCTTCTTCGAGGAACTGCAGCAAGAGCCGGTTGACCTCGTCGGCCGCCGTCAGTTGCAGCCAGTGGTCGGCCCCGCGGATGCGCTCGAACCGGAACTCGCCGTCGACGTAGTGCGCGGAATCGCGCATCTGCTTTTCGCCCAGCGCCGGATCGCGGTCGCTCCACAGGCCCATCACGGGCACCCTCACCTGACGATGTCCGCGCGGCAGGGCCAGGCTCAGGTTGGCGCGGTAATAATTCAGGGCGGCCGTCAGGCGGCCCGGCGGAGACAGGTCGCGCTTCCAGTGGTCGGCCTGGCCGGGCTCGTCGGTGAACTGGCGCATGATGAACCAGTCGGCCGCACGGAGCGTATGTTCGGCGATGCCGGGCATGATGAAGCCGAGGATATAGGTCATGCGCAAGCGTTGGAGGATGCCGGCGCGCGCAATGGCATACGGGTGCCCCGTCGACAGCGCCACGAAGCGGTGCACGCGTTCCGGCGCCAGCGCCGCGACCTGCCAGCCGATGATGCCGCCCCAGTCGTGGCCGACGAGGAAGACCTTGTCGATGTGCAGGGCGTCCAGCAGGCCCAGCACGTCGCCGCGCAGCTTGTCCATCGTGTAGTCGAAGACGCCGCCCGGCGCGTCGCTGCGGCCGTAGCCGCGCAGGTCGGGGGCCAGCACGCGGAAGCCCGCGGCGGCCAGTACCGGGACCTGCTTGCGCCAGACGAGGTGCGTGTCGGGAAAACCGTGCAGCAGCAGCACGGCCGGCCCCTGCCCCGTCGTCGTCGCGTGGATGTGGATGCCGTTTACGTCCAGCATGAGGGATTCGTCGATCACGTGCCTCTCCTTGACATCAGTACCGCCGCGATCTCGCCGACGATACCCCGGCGGAACAACAACACGCAGGCAACAAAGATGAGACCGGTGACGATGCCCACGGATTCTCCGAGTGATGCGAACCATTCTACATGCGTCGTCTCGGCCAGGAAGTTCCCCAGGTCGCCCAGCTTGTTCTCCAGCGCGACGATGAGGAACGCGCCCAGGATCGGGCCCGCCAGGGTGCCCATGCCGCCGACCAGGGTCATCAGGATGACGAGGCCGGACATCGTCCAGTGCACGTCCGTCAGCGTCTCGAAGCCGAGCACGACGGTCTTCGTCGCGCCCGCCAGGCCGGCCAGCGCGGCCGACAGGACGAAGGCGACAAGTTTATAACGGTCCACGTCGTACCCGAGCGAAATCGCGCGTGCCTCGTTTTCCTTGATCGCCTTCAGGACTTGCCCGAACGGCGAATGCACCGTGCGCACGATCAGCGCGAAGCCGGCGACGCAGATCGCCAGCACGACGTAGTACAGGGTGAGGTCGTTGCCCAGGTCGACGATGCCCAGCAGCTTGCCGCGCGGGACGCCCTGCAGGCCGTCCTCGCCATGCGTAAACGGTGCGCGCAGCGCGGCGAAATACACCATCTGCGCCAGCGCCAGGGTGATCATCGAAAAATAAATGCCCTGGCGGCGGATGGCCAGCAGCCCCATGACGAAACCCAGCGCCGCGGCCGCCAGCACGCCCAGCACGACCGCCGCCTCGAACGGCAGCCCCAGCACCGTCAGCGCATGGCCCGTGACGTAACCGGCGCCCCCGAAAAAGGCCGCATGGCCGAACGACAGCAACCCGGTGTAGCCGATCAGGAGATTGAACGCGCAGGCGAACAGGCCGAAGCACAGCAGCTTCATCAGGAAGACCGGATAGCCGACAAACGGCGCCGCCAGCGCCACCAGCAGTGCGAGGCCGTAGCCGAGTGTTCTGTTCATGATCATGTTCCAGGCCTCACTTTTCTTTGCCGAACAGCCCGGCGGGACGCAGCAGCAGCACGATCACCATCACGACGAACACGACCACTTCCGACGCTTCCGGATAAAACACGCGCGTGAGCCCCTCGATGACGCCCAGCCCCAGGCCCGTGACGATGGAGCCGAGGATGGACCCCATGCCGCCGATCACGACGACGGCGAACACGACGATGATGAGATTGGAGCCCATCAGCGGTGTCACGTTGATGACAGGCGCCGCCAGCACACCGGCAAATCCCGCCAGCGCGACGCCGAAGCCGTACGTCAATGTCACCATCAAAGGGACGTTGATGCCGAACGCTTCGACCAGCTTCGGGTTTTCCGTACCGGCGCGCAGGTAGGCGCCCAGCCGCGTCTTTTCGATCGTGAACCACGTCGCCAGGCACACGACGAGCGAGGCGAACACGACCCAGGCGCGGTAGTTCGGCAGGATCATGAAGCCGAGGTCGGTGGCGCCGGACAGCGCTTCCGGCACGTCGAGTGTCTGGCCGGACACGCCGAAGAACGAGCGGAACAGCCCTTCCAGCAGCAACGTGATGCCGAAGGTCAGCAGCAGGCCATACAAATGATCGAACCGGTAGAGCCAGCGCAGCATCGTCTTTTCGATCAGGATGCCGAACGCGCCGACAATCAATGGCGCCAGCACGAGCATCGTCCAGTAGTTCAGCCCGAACGACGTGACGCCGATGTAGGCCGCGAACGCGCCCATCATGTACAGCGCGCCATGCGAGAAATTGATCACGTTGAGCAGGCCGAAGATGACGGCCAGGCCCAGCGACAGCATCGCGTAGAACGATCCGTTCACCAGGCCCAGCAGCAGCTGGCTCATCATCGCCTGCAGGGGGACGCCGAAAATTTCCATGGGATCAGAGTCAGCAAACTACGGTGAAAAAGGGCGGCCGGCGCCAGCCGCCAACGTGCTCAGGTCAAATTTACTTCCAGGCCGCGCACTTGGTCTCGGCCTTGGTCGTGTACGCCTGGGCACCCGGGATCGTGGCCACGACCTTGTAGTAATCCCATGGCGCCTTCGACTCGGCCGGTGTCTTGACCTGCATCAGGTACATGTCGTGCACCATGCGGCCGTCCGGGCGGACCTCGCCATTCTTCGTGAACATGTCGTTGATCTTGGTCTTTTTCAGCTGCGCCATGACCTTGTCGCCATCGTCCGTGCCAATCGCCTTGACGGCGTTCAGGTAGTTCATCGCCGCGGAATAATCCGCCGCCTGCAGCGACGAGGGCTCCTTCTTCATCTTCGCGAAGTATTTCTTGGCCCACGCGCGGGTGTCGTTGTTCATGTCCCAGTACCAGGCGTCGGTCAGGTAGAGCCCTTGCGTCGTCTGCAGCCCGAGGGTGTGGATATCGTTGATGAACACGAGCAGGCCCGCGATCTTCATCTTGCTCGTCAGGCCGAATTCCTTCGCCGCCTTGACGGAGTTGATGAAGTCGCCGCCGGCATTCGCCAGCCCCAGCACCTGCGCTTTCGACGACTGCGCCTGCAGCAGGAACGACGAAAAATCGGATGCGCCCAGCGGGTGCTTCACGCTGCCCAGCACGTTGCCGCCATTCGCCTTCACGACGTCGGTCGTGTCCTTTTCCAGCGACTGGCCGAACGCGTAATCGGCCGTCAGGAAATACCAGCTCTTGCCGCCCTGCTTGACCATGGTGGCGCCCGTGCCGCGGGCGAGCGCGACCGTGTCATAGGCATAGTGCACGGTGTACGGCGAGCACTGTTCGTTGGTCAGTTGTGCACTGCCGGAACCGATGGCGATAAACACTTTTTTCTTTTCCGCCGCCACCTTGGCCATGGCGAGGGCGGCGCCGGAGTTCGTGCCGCCGATCAGCATGTCGACGCCCTGCTGGTCGAACCATTCACGTGCCTTGCTGGCGGCAATGTCCGGCTTGTTCTGGTGGTCGGCGACAATGAACTGGATTTTTTTACCATTGATCGCGCCGCCCGCATCGGCGATCGCCATGCGCACGGCTTCGGCGCCGCCATTGCCGTCGATGTCGGAATACACGCCCGATAAATCCGTGATCATGCCGATCTTGATAATGTCGCCCGAGATCTGGGCTTGCGCCGGCATGGACAAACCGGCCGCGAAGGCGGCGGCGGCAAAGGCAATCGCTGTTTTCATGTGGTCTCCGTTGTCGTTGATCAAACGCCCAGCAGCTCGGTCAATGCCGGCATGCTGGCCTGCAGCTCCGCGGCCGCGATCGTCGTGACGATGCGGCCGTGTTCCATGACGTAAAAACGGTCCGCCAGCGGCGCCGCGAACCGGAAATTCTGTTCCACCATGACGATCGTGTAGCCCTTCGTCTTGAGCGTCGTGATC
>JBJMVU010000179.1:0-11071 GCA_045810485.1 Massilia sp.
GTCGCGGTGTTCGGCGGCCGCTTCAGTCCCGTCATCATCGAGGAACTGCCGACCCTGCGCGAGACGCACCTGCTCTTCATGGCGCCGTGGTCGTCGGCCGACGTCATCGTCGACAACGGCATGCGTCCGAACTACGTGTACCGCCTGTCACTGCGCGACTCCCTCGCCATGCCGAAGCTGCTGCAGGCGGCGCACCGGCGCGGCCTGAACCGCATCGGCCTGCTGCTGACCAACACGTCGTGGGGCCGCAGCAACGCCCAGGCGGCGGCGCGCGCGGCCGAAACGCTGCCGGCGCTGAAGCTCGTCGCCACGTCGTGGTACAACTGGCGCGACACGAGCCTCGTCGACAACTACCAGCATTTGCGCGCGGCCGGCGCCCAGGCCGTCGTCCTCGTCGCCAACGACGACGAGGCGGCGATCCTCGTGCGCGAACTGGCCGTGCTGCCGAAGGCGCAACGCCTGCCGATCCTGAGCCACTGGGGCGTGACGGGCGGCGACTTCGCGGCCCTGGCGGGACCGGCGCTGCGGCAGGTCGACCTGTCGGTGATCCAGACCTTCAGCTTCTTTCGCGCCGATCCGGTTCATGTAAAACGCTTCCTCGCCGGCGCGGCGCAGGTGTCGAAGGTCCGCCGCATCGAGGACATCAAGAGCCCCGTGGGCGCCGCGCACGCCTACGACCTCACACACATCCTCGCCCTGGCGATCGACCGCGCCGGCAGCACCGACCGCAAGGCCGTGCGCGACGCGCTCGAGCGTCTCGGCACATATCGCGGCCTCGTCAAGACCTACGCGCCGCCGTTCACGCCGGCCCGCCACGAGGCGCTCGGCCCGGACGAGCTGCTGCTGGCGCGCTACCGCGCCGACGGCGTGCTGGTGCCGGCAAGCGACTGACATGATCGACGCATCCGCTCCCGCCGGCCTGGCGCGCCGCTTCGCGAACGCGGCCGCGATCCTGACGGCGGCCGCCGTCCTGCTCATCGCCGGCGTCTCGTTCTGGCTGATCGACCACCAGCGCGCGCAGGCCAACGCCCTGCTGCAGGAGCGCGAAGTCGCGTTCCACGCCACCTCGGTCGCCCACAACCTGGACGCCATGGTCACGCGCCTGCACGAGGTGGGGGCGAGCCCGATCCTGGCCACGGCGCTCGTCGACAGCGCCGGCAAGGAAACCTACCTGACGCCGTTCCTGCACGGCCTGCGCCAGATGAACGGCATCCCGCTGCGCCTGCTGTTCACGGATTTCGAGGGCAAGGAAATCGCGGACAACGGCGTGCCCGGTTTCACGGACGCCGACCTGACGTGGCTGCGCGCGCGTCTGGAGAATGGCGACGAGCGGGCCGCGCTGGAGTCCGGCCCCGGCGGCGGGGAGCTGATCGGCGTCGTGCTGCTGCGCTATTCGCGCACGCGCACGCCGGAGGGCGCCCTGATGTACAAGGTGCGGCTGGCCGATCTCAAGCCGACGTCGTGGGCGAACCTCGCGGCCGCGGGCAAGGCGGTGGACAACACCGCGGGCGCGCACGACATCGCGGTCCCCGTGCCGCTGTCGCCGCGGCTGGCCCCCCTGGGCCTCGTGCTGCGCGAGGACGAACGCCGCCTGCCGCTGCCGCTCGAGACGTCCGGCCCGCACTACCTGTTGATCATTGTCGTCGCCTTCCTGCTCGCGCTGGTCGTGTTCATCCTCGCGTCGCGGCTGGCGTACGGCCTCACGCGCGACCTGCGCCGCCTCGAGACGTTTTCCGCCAGCCTGGGCGACGACATCGGCGGCCAGCGCGCCCCGCTCGAGGGCTCGCGCGAGGTCGTCAGCCTGGCGCGCGCGCTCAACCGCATGCTCGACCGCCTGTACGAACAGCGCACCCGCGTGGAAGAAGAACGCCGCAAATTCCTTCAGCTCGCGAACAATATCCCGCAGCTGGTGTGGATCGCCGACCCGGACGGCAACGTCGTGTGGTTCAACGACCGCTGGCACGAATTCACGGGCAGCCCGCCGGGGAGCACCGGCGCGGACGAGTGGCATCGCTATCACGATCCCGAGGTGCTGCCGCAGGTGATGCAGCGCTGGAAGGAAGCCCTCGCCAGCGGCAACATGGCGCAGATGACCTTTCCGCTGCGCGGCGCGGACGGCCGCTACCGCAGCTTCTTCACGTCGGTTGCGCCGCTGCGCGACGACGGCGGCCACATCGCCCAGTGGTTCGGCACCTGCACCGACGTCACCCCGCTGGAACGGGCGGAACGCGCCGTGCGCTACAGCGAGGAGCGCCTGCAGCAAGGCCTCGTCGCCGCGCGCATGGCCGTGTGGGAGCGCGATCCGGACAGCGGCCAGGTGACCTTCTCGGCCAACCTGCACAGCGTGTTCGGCAAGAACTGGCGCAACATCGCCGAGCTGCAGAAGCTCGTCCACCCGGACGACCGCAAGGCCCTGCGCGACACGGTCGAACAGGCCATCCGCGCCGGCGGCGAATACCGCGCGACGCCGCGCGTCCGCCGCGCCGACGACGGCCGCCTCGCGTGGATCGACATGCGCGGCCGCCTGGGCCTCGGCGCCGACGGCCGCAGCACCGTCGTGCACGTCGTCGCGATCGACATCACGGAACGCAAGCGCGCGGAAGAAGCGCTGCAGCTGGCCGACCGGCGCAAGGACGAATTCCTCGCGATGCTGGCGCACGAGCTGCGGAACCCGCTGGCGCCGATTTCCAGTGCGGCCGACATGCTGCGCCTGGCCTATGCGGGCGAGCCGCGCGTCAAGCAGATCAGCGACATCATCGCGCGCCAGGTCGCGCACATGCGCCACATCGTGAACGACCTGCTGGACGTCTCGCGCGTCACGCGCGGCCTCGTCGCGGTGGCCCGGCGGCCGATCGACCTGCGCCGCGTCGTCGCGGAGGCCGCCGAACAGGTCCGCCCGCTCGTCGACGCGCGCCGCCACGGCCTCGACGTCGCGCTTGGCGAACTGCCCGTGATGGTGGACGGCGACCACACGCGCCTCGTGCAGGTGGTCGCGAACCTGCTCACCAACGCCGCCAAGTACACGCCCGAGGGCGGTCACATCGAGGTGGAACTGGAAGCTGCCGACGGCAATGCGTTCCTGGCCGTACGCGACAACGGCAACGGCATCGGCCCCGACCTGCTCCCCGTCGTGTTCGACCTGTTTACGCAAGGCTCGCGCACGCTCGACCGCGCCCAGGGTGGCCTGGGCCTGGGCCTCGCCCTCGTGCGCAAGCTCGTGGAACTGCACGGCGGCCAGGTCGACGCCACCAGCGCCGGACCGGGGCGCGGGAGCACGTTCACCGTCACCTTGCCGCTGCTGGATGTCACACCGGGGTCAGACCCCGTTTCTGAGAAATTGCCTGAAACTGGGGTCTGACCCCGGTGTTTCTGCACCCTACCGGAAATTCGGAGTCAGAGCACATTTCGTGGCAATGTTTCGGAAGCAGCCACCTCTTCGTTTCATCGCTGCGGGGCGACGTGCCGGGACAGGACGGTGCTGCGATCGCAGGACCGTTTAGCTGCCGAACAATTTCTCAAAAAAGTGCTCTGACCCCGAATTGCGGGTGAACCGTGTTTGACTCGGTTTTCATGGAATTTCTACACCGCACTGGTTTGACGGCATGAGCGAATCGGCGGACCATGAAGGCAACGTCAACGCTCCCGCTTCGCCCATGACCGTATCGTCTCCGCCCCAGCTCGGCCTGGTCTGCATCACCGTCTCGAAAGACATCCGCTACCGCACCGTGACGCGCAAGCGCCTGCTGGAGCAGTCGGACGACGGCCAGCGCAAGCTGCTGGACGACATCTACCGCGACAACCTGCAAACGCTGGACGGCGCGCTGCAATACTGTCGCCGCAACGGCATCCGCCTGTACCGCATCCCGTCGTCGATCTTTCCGTTCTTCGACGGGGACATCGGCCGCGCCGTGATGCAGCCCCTCGCGCCCGCGCTCGCGCGCACGGGCCGGCGCGCGGCGGAACTCGGACTGCGCCTCGTGATGCATCCGGACCAGTTCGTCGTGCTCAGTTCCGACTCGCCGGACGTCGTCGCCAACAGCGTCAAGATCCTGCGGATGCACGCCGACCTCATGGACCTGCTGGAGCAACCGCGTTCGCCGTGGGCGCTGCTCGAGATCCACGGCGGCAAGGCGAACCGCAGCGACGCGCTCGTCGAGCGCATCCGCGCGCTGCCCGATGCGATCCGCTTGCGCCTGTGCCTGGAGAACGACGAATATGCGTACGGCGCGGACGAGATCCACGACGTGTGCGTGCGCGCCGGCGTGCCGATGGTGTTCGACGCGCACCACCACATCGTGCACGACAAGCTCGCCAGCTACGACGACCCGAGCGTGGCCGCGATGCTCGCCGCGGCGCGCGCGACATGGCCCGAGCCGGCGCACCAGGTCGTCCACATCTCGAACGGGCGCGACGGGTTCAACGACCGCCAGCACGCCGATTTGATCACGACGATGCCGGCGGCGTACGTGGACGCGCCGTGGATCGAGATCGAGGCGAAGTCGAAGGAAGAGGCGATCGATGGGTTGCGTGGTTGGCCCCAACCCGTCGCTCCCCCGCAGGCGGGAGCCTAATGTTTCATTAGCCGTCGAAACGCATGCAAACCTGGATCCCCGCCTGCGCGGGGATGACGTTGTTTTGCGTTCCGGGTCGCTTGACGTTCCGGGTCGTTTTGCGTTCCGGGTCGCTTGGCGTTCCGGGTCGTTTGACGTTCCGGGTCGTTTTGCGTTCCGGGTCGTTTGGCGTTCCGGGTCGTTTTGCGTTCCGGGTCGTTTTGCGTTCCGGGTCGTTTTGCGTTTCACGTTATCTTGGGCCGTTCTGCTCAGCGGTTGACCGTCCCCATCGCCGCCTCCGGATACCTCGTCCCCGCCGCCGCCCCGCGCGGAAAGATCGCTTCCAGCGCCGTCATCTGCGCGGGCCCGATGTCGATGTCGACGGCCTCCACGTTCTCGTCGAGGTAGGCGCGGCGCTTGGTGCCGGGAATCGGCACGATGTCCGGTCCCTGCGCCAGCACCCACGCCAGCGCCAGCTGGCCCGGCGTGCAGCCCGCCTCGCGCGCCAGCTCGCGCACCTTGTCGACGAGGGCGATGTTCTTCGCGAAGTTGGCGCCCTGGAAGCGCGGGCTGTTGCGGCGGTAGTCGTCCGGCGCGAAATCGTCCGGCGTACGGAGTTCGCCCGTGAGGAAGCCGCGGCCCAGCGGGCTGTAAGGCACGAAGCCGATGCCGTGGCGGCGGCACGCATCCAGCACGCCATCCTCGGGATCGCGCGTCCACAACGAATACTCGCTCTGCAAAGCCGTCACCGGATGCACTGTCACGGCCCGCTCGATCGTCTGTACCGACGCCTCGGACAGCCCCACGTAGCGCACCTTGCCCGCGCGGACGAGGTCCGCCAGCGCGCCCATCGTGTCCTCGATCGGCGTGGCCGGGTCCACGCGGTGCTGGTAATACAGGTCGATCGTGTCGATGCCGAGCCGCTTGAGGCTCCCCTCGCATGCGGCGCGTACGTACTCGGGCCGGCCGGAGACGCTGAAATCGCCCGGATTCCCGGGCGTCCTCCTGACGCCGAACTTGGTCGCGATGACGAGTCCCTCGCGCCGGCCGCGGATCGCGCGGCCCAGCAAGACCTCGTTCGTGTGCGGGCCGTACATGTCGGCCGTGTCGAACAGCGTGACGCCCAGGTCGATGGCGCGCTGGATCGTCGCGATGGATTCGGCGTCGTCGCGGTTGGCGTAGAAATCGCTCATGCCCATGCAGCCCAGGCCAATGGCCGAGACATGCAATCCTTCATTGCCCAGCTGACGTGTCTTCATCCTGGCCTCCGGTGCGATCGATGGCCGTGACGATAGCCGTTTCGCGGCGACGGCGGCACACGGCAGGTTTATGATCACGCAAGCATTCACATCCTTCATGACGGACATCGAAAATGTGAATTGGGCGTTTCCTTGTGTGAAGTCCAGAATAGACGACCATGCCTCTTATGCACAACATGAATGACCGGGCCTGGAGGCGGACATGATCGTCCGCGACCGCCCATCGGCCCTGCGGCTGTTTTTCATCATGCGCGGGTCGATCCTGCCGCGCATCTGGATGCACCTCGCGATCAGTACGCTGCTGGCGGTCGTCGTCACCTGGACCGACGGCCAGTTCGGCCACCACAAGCTGCATTTCACCACGACGCCGTTCACGCTGATGGGGCTTCCCCTCGCGATCTTCCTCGGCTTCCGCAACAACGCCGCCTACGACCGCTACTGGGAAGGCCGCAAGCAGTGGGGAGAACTCATTCTGCGCAGCCGCAGCCTCGCGCGCCAGTGCCTGTCGCTCGTCGCACCCGGCCAGCACGACACTGCCGACTCCCGTCTCGATGAGCCTCGCCTGCGCATCATAAGCCGCGCCATCGCCTACGCCCACGCGCTGCGCCACCGCCTGCGCGGCGACGCCGACGGCAACGCCGACGTCACGCCCTGGATCGCACAAACCGAATGGGAACGCGTGCGCACGCAATCGAACCTCCCGTACGCGCTGATGCTGGAGATGGGCGCCGACCTCGGACACTGCCTGCGCACGGGCCGCCTGGACGCCTGCCTCGCACCGTCCATCGACGCGAGCTTCTCGGCGATGACGGCGGTGGCCGCGTCGTGCGAACGCATCCGCGGCACGCCGATCCCGTTTTCGTACACGCTGCTGCTGCACCGCACAGCCTACCTGTATTGCTTCCTGCTGCCGTTCGGACTCGTGGACACGATCGGCTACCTGACGCCCCTCGTCTCGGCCATCGTGGCCTACACCTTCTTCGGCCTGGACACCCTCGGCGACGAGCTCGAGGAACCCTTCCGCGCCTCCGACAACGGCCTGCCGCTCGAGGCCCTGTGCCGCACGATCGAGATCGACCTGCGCACCGCCCTGGGCGACCGCGACCTGCCTCCCCCGCTGCTGCCGGAAAACTACCGGCTCAGCTAGTTTCCCCCGCAGCCAAGTAGAGATAGACATGAAGACAGAGTACCTGGACCGTATCCGCTGCGCGCAACTGCGCGGGCGTGTCGCCAGTGCGCAGGACGCCGCGCGCTGGATCAAGGACGGCATGACCGTCGGCATGAGCGGCTTCACCCGCGCCGGCGACGTCAAGCTCGTGCCGGCCGCGCTGGCCGAACGCGCCCGCACGGAGCCGCTGAAGATCACGCTGATGACTGGCGCCTCGCTCGGCAACGACACCGACAGGCGCCTCACCGAAGCGGGCGCGCTGGCGCGGCGCATGCCGTTCCAGGTCGACCCCGTGCTGCGCGCGGCGATCAACCGCGGCGAGGTGATGTACATCGACCAGCACTTGTCCGAGACCGTCGAACAGCTGCGCAGCCGCCACATCGCCCCCGTCGACGTGGCCATCGTGGAAGCGGTGGCGATCACGGAAGACGGCGCCGTCGTGCCGACGACCTCCGTCGGCAACAGCGCCAGCTTCGCGATCCTCGCGGACAAGGTGATCGTCGAGATCAACCTCGCGCAGCCGGCCGGCCTGGAAGGCCTGCACGACATCTGGATTCCGAAGAAGCGCCCGCTGCGCGAACCGATCCCGATCATGTCGGCCGACGACCGCGCCGGCACGCCGTGGATCGCCATCCCGCCCGAGAAGATCGTCGCGATCGTCCTGTCCGACCAGCCGGATTCGACGTCGTCCGTGCTGCCGCCGGATGCGGAGACGGCCGCCATCGCGGGACACCTGATCCGCTACTTCGAGAAGGAAATCGAGGCGGACCGCCTGACGAAGGAATTGCTGCCGCTGCAGGCGGGCATCGGCACGATCGCCAACGCGGTGCTGGCCGGCTTTGCCGACAGCCCGTTCGACCACCTGACGATGTATTCGGAAGTGCTGCAGGATTCGACGTTCGATTTGTTCGACGCCGGCAAGCTGGATTTCGCCTCGGGCTCGTCGATCACGCTGTCGCCGGAAAAGAGCCGGCAGGTGTTCCACGATTTCGACCGCTACCGCGACAAGCTCGTATTGCGCCCGCAGGAAGTGTCGAACCATCCGGAAGTGATCCGCCGCCTCGGCATCATCGCCGTCAACACGGCGCTGGAAGCGGACATCTACGGCAACATCAATTCCACGCACGTGCTGGGCACCCACATGATGAACGGAATCGGCGGCTCGGGCGACTTCGCGCGCAACGCCTACCTGTCCATCTTCGCGACCAAGGCCACGGCCAAGGGCGGCAAGGTGTCGTCGATCGTGCCGATGGTGACGCACGTCGACCACACGGAGCACGACGTCGACATCATCGTCACGGAACTGGGCCTCGCCGACCTGCGCGGCCTCGCCCCGCGCGAACGGGCCGACGTCATCATCGAACAGTGCACGGCCGAACCGTACAAGTCGATGTTGCGCGCCTACGTCGCCGAGGCAAAGCAGCGCGGCGGCCAGACGCCGCACGTGCTGGAGCAGGCGTACGCGTGGCACACCCGCTACAGCGACACGGGCTCGATGCTCGAGCCCTGAGCCCTCAGCGCACCTCGAGCTGGAACGGCGCGGCCGGCAGGTCGTCCGCGCCGAACAGGTTCACGAACGGCGCGTCCGCCCACGCGTAGCGCACGCGCGTGACGTCTTGCGTGCCGGCGCCGGGCAGCACGATCGTGTCGCCAACCGCGCGCGCCTCCGCATAGCGGCAGGACGTGCCCGCGCACACCTCGAACGCGAACGCGCGGTCGGACGAATAGGTCACCAGGCCGCCGCCCGTGTCCTTGAACGTCACGACGATGTCGTTGCCCTTGCGCTGCGCCGAGACGGCCGTCGGGCTGCCGGGGACGATCTTCTCGTCGTACGCGACAGCGCGGGCCGCGCGCGCGAGACGTTCGCCGACGAGGGTCTTCTGGGTCGGGTGGATGTCGAAGCGGTCGCCCACGTCGATCGTGACGGCGAGGCCCGCGTGCGGGTCGTTCGCCACCGCGGCCGCCTGCGCCTCGCGCAGCTCGGCCCAGCCGGACTGGCCCGGGGTTTTCGCCGGCGTGCCGTACGACGTCAGTTGCACGACGAAGAACGGCAATGCCGGCTGGCCGAAGCGCTGGCGCCAGTCGCGCATCAACAGGGGCAGCAAGGTGCGGTATTCCTGCGCCGCGCCGGCGTTCGATTCGCCCTGGTACCACGCCGCCAGCTTGAATTTATAGCCGACCAGCGGCGCGATCATGCCGTTGTACAGCGTCGTGAGGCTCGTCGGCACCGACCACGGTGCCGGCGGCACGGACTGGCCTTTCATGGCGCCGCCGCGCTGGACCTTCCACGCGGCCGGCAGCGGGATCGCCTGGCCGTCCGCGAGTCCGATGCTGCGCTTGTCCACCGGCCCGGACATTCCGCCGCCCTGGCCGCCGCTCAGCACGCGCATCGCGATCACATTGCGGCCCGCCCTGAACACACCCGAAGGTACAGGGTAATCGCGCCACATCCAGCCTGTGCTGATGCCGCCCACGCGCACGCCGTTGATCCACGTCGTGTCGTACGTGTCGACGGGTCCCAGGTGCACCGCGTTCGCGGCCTTGGCCTGCGCTTCCGTCAGGGTGACGGTCGTGCGGTACCAGGCGACGCCGTCGAAATCCTTGAAGCCCTGGAGGCCGCTGTCCTTCCACGATCCGGTCGGTGTCACGGCCGGCCATGCGCTGTCGTCGAAGTCCGGCGCAATCCACGCGCGCTGCGCGGCGGCGGCCGGGTCGTGCGCTGTCCACCATGCCTCGTTGCGGGCATCTTCGGCGCGCATGCCGGCAACCGGATCGGTGCCGTACTGTTTGACGGCGTCGACGCCGGCCGTGTAGTCGCGGACAGTGCGCAGCGACTCCCCGCCGATCCAGCCCTGGATCGTCGTGCCGCCCCAACTGGCGTTGACGAAGCCGACCGGCACTTTGTAGCTGCCCTGCAGCGAGCGCGCCATGTAGTAGCAGACGGCGGAGGCGTCGCCGATGGTGTCCGGCCCCGCAATCTTCCACGCGACCGGCCCCTTGAGCTCATCCTGGGGCGCCGCAGTGCTGTTCTTTTCCACGTTCAGGAAGCGGATGCGGTCGTTGGCTGCCATCATGGTCGTCGACCAGGCGTTGGTCGAGTTGTGCACGGCGAATTCCATGTTCGACTGGCCCGAGCACAGGTAGACGTCGCCGACGAGGATGTCGGTACGGCTGACGGTCTGGCCGCTCGAGGTCACCGTCAGCGTGTACGGTCCGCCGGCCGCTTGCGGCGGCAGTTGCGCCGTCCACTTGCCGCGCGCATCGGCGGTGCCATTGACTGTGCGGCCGCCCAGCGTGACGGCCACCTTGCTGCCGGCGCCCGCCGTGCCCCACACGGCAATGGGCTGGTCGCGCTGCAGGACCGCGTGGTCGGAAAAAATACGGGCCAGGCCCAGCTCGGCCGCCTGGCCGGGCAGGCAGGCGCTTGCCGCCGCGAGCGCCAGCAGGCGTGCGGCCATCTTTGTTGTCTCCATGAGTTCCTCGTCGTTGGTGGCGCAGATGTTTGCGCTTTTCATTTTTTATTAATAAATGATGTTATACCAACGACGAGGCGAAAGCAGCAAAAAAAACGCCAGCCCGGAGGCTGGCGCTTCGCTGCGGCGTCGATGAATCAGTAGCCGCGGCCGGTGCCCTGGCTGCCGCTCGTCGTGCTCGAGCCGGTGCCGGTTCCGGTTCCGGTCGTGCCGGTTCCGGTCGTGCCGGTGCCAGTGGCGCTGGTGCCCGTGCCCGACCCGGAACCCGTGCCGCTCATGCCGCTCGAGCCGGACAGGCCGGTGCCGCTGGCGCCGGTGCTGCCGCTCATGCCGCTGGTGCCCGACGAGCCGGAGGAGCCCGTGGTGCCGCTCGCGCCGCTCGAACCCGAGGAGCCGGTGCCGGTGCCGGTCGGCGGCGTGGTCGTGCCGCTGCCCGTGCCCATGCTGCCGCCGGTGCCGGTGCCGGTCGGCGGCGTGGTCGTGCCGCTGCCGGTGCCCATGCTGCCGCCGGTGCCGGTGGCGCCGCTGCCGGTGCCCATGCTGCCCGAGGTGCCCGAGGTGCCCGACGAGCCCGAGGTGCCCGAGGTGCCCTGCATATCCTGGCTGCCGCTCGACGTCGAA
>JBJMVU010000180.1:0-19503 GCA_045810485.1 Massilia sp.
AGCGGATAGATGCCGCTGGCGACCGGGTTGTTCATCGGGCCGGTGGCGAATTTGATCGAGCAGCCGACGTTCACCAGCTCATGCAACTGCGTGCCGTCGGCGGACGGCAGCAGCTGCGTGGTATAGCCGTTGCAGACGTCGCTGCCGCCGTTCGTCGGCGCGGCCTGCGGCGTCGCGCCTTCGGTCCAGGGTCCGGCGCCGTTGTTCGTGTTGAACATGTAGGTCCGGCCGTTACCGGCGGCCACGCTGTTGTCGGTATTCCGGCGCAGGACCATGCCGGTCACCAGCAGGCGGCCGTTGGCGCTGCCGTCGTTGTACCAGCGCACGGTCGGTGTCTGCGCGAAGTGGTTGCCGGACGTCGATTCGATGCGCGTGCCCAGGTTCGACGGCACGCCCCAGCTCACGCCGTCGGACGAGCTGCGGATGAAGGCGTCGCAGTTGGACCGCCCGCACACCTCGTACGTCATCACATAGCTGCCGTTCGGCAGGCGCGCGACAAGGGGCATGCCGGGCCGCTGCACGTTGCCGTCGGAGACTCCCACCACGATCGTGTCGCCGCTCCACGTGGCGCCGCCGTCGTTCGAGATGCGCTCGGCGATCAGCTGGTTGTAGCCGCTGCCCTTGTATTCCTCGCTCGAGTAATACATGACGAGCCGGCCCGCGCTGTCGGTCGCGAATTCCGCTTCCCACACGCCGGTGCCGCCGGTCACGGGCGTCGACAGCAGCGACCACGTGTGGCCCTGGTCGGTGCTCCGGTAAATCTTGATGGTGTGGACGCTGCCGTTGGTCGTGGACGTGGTCCACAGCAGCGCGCCCTGCGGCGTTTCATACAGGCCGCTGCAGCAGTGGCCGGGTTCCGCGAGATTGATGGTGGCGATCTGGGTCCAGGTGGCGCCGTTGTCGGCGCTGTCCCAGATCGTGCTCTGGGTATTCCCGTAATCGAAACTGGCGACGAGGTGCGCATTCGAATTGAGTCGCAACAGGCGCGGATAGAACGACGTCTGGTTACCCAGCGTGACGGCGGCCTGGGCGGCCCCCAACCAGCACAGCAGCATCAACAGCACGGCATGGAAACGGATCTGCATGGTGTGTCCTTTCGTAGGTGCGAAAAAAAAGCGGGGGCGAGCCCCCGCCGAAACACTCCAAACGGAGCAAGGAGACGGTGTTTACAGCTTGAAGCGCAGGCCGAGCGAATAGACGGCCGGGTCGTAGCGGATGTCGCGCGCGAACTGCTCGTAGCCGCTGTAGCTTTCATAGGCGGCGTGGCTCAGGTTCCACGCGTTGAACTGCAGCGACAGCTGCGGCGTGATCTCGTAGCCGATCGACAGGTCGACCTGGTTACGCGCACGCACGACGTTGGTCGCCGGCAGCTGGATGCCGCCGTTGTTCAGCGATTCGACGTACCGGTCGCGCCGCGTGAATGCGAGCCGGCCGCTGAAGCCGAACTTCTCGTAGATCAGCGCCAGGTTGGCGTTCTTTTTGGCGACGTTCGTCAGCGGCGTGACGACATAGTCGCTGCCGTTCAGGGTTTTGGCCGTTTCGGTGGTGCCACTGATCCAGGTGTAGTTCGCCTGCACGCCAAGGCCGGCCAGCGCACCGGGCAGGAAGTCGAGGAACTTCTGCGCCGACAGTTCATACCCGTGCAGCTTGCCTTTGCCGGCGTTCTGCGGACGCGTCACCGTGTAATCCAGCCCGTTGATGTTTTCCACCTGCGAGAACGGTTGCAGGTAGCCGTCGATGCGGCGGTCGAAGTACGCCACCGAGGCGTAGCCGTTGTTGGCGAAGTAACGCTCGAGCGTCAGGTCGAACGACTTCGATTCCACCGGATTCAGGTTCGGATTGCCGGCGTTGCCATAGCCCGGGCGGTTGATCGACGGCGGCGTCAGCGACAGCGCGGGATTCAGCGACGCGAAGTCCGGACGCGTGACCGTCTTGCCCCAGCCGACGTGCGACTGCCAGTCGGGCGCCCATTCGACCTTGGCGCCGATGCTGGGCAGGACGTCCGTGTGCGAGCCGCTCGTGTTGATCGTGCTGATCGTGTTGCCGATGCGGTTATTGCCGGTCAGGTCGCGATCGACGCGGCTCACGCGCACGCCGCCCACGCCCGATACGCTCACCGGGCCGACGTCGAACGCATAATTGGCCATGCCGTAGACGCTGTAGGTCTTCTCGGTCTGCCTGAACAGGCGGTTCGGGTCGTCCGGCAGGCGGCCCGCCGGCAAGCCATAGTACTTGCGCACCTGGTCGCGGTTATCGAGCAGGAAGCTGGTGGACGGAGTCGCGAACGCGCCGCCCAGGCGCTGCACGCCCGGCACGACGTCGTTGAACGCCGGGCCGAACACGCTGACCGGTACCGGACGCACGCCGCCCGGCGTGTCGGCGCCGCCTTCCGCGCCGTGGTATTCGGCATCGCGCGACGAGAAGCGGAACCCGGCCGACAGTTTCTCGATCAGGCCCGGGGCCAGGCGGTAGCTGACGTCGTTGCGCCACTGCGTCTGGCGGCCGCTGCTTTCGCTCCACGACTGGAAGAAGCCGCGCAGCACATACTGGGACGGATCGCTTGTGGCGTTCGCATGGCCGGGCGTGGAGGCGTTGAAACCGCCGTGCCCGTCGCCGTCCAGGCCCACCACGTGCAGCGTCGCGAACGGCACGCTCTGGTCGACGATGATGCGGTCGTCGACCGCCTTCGAGTACGTGAACGCCAGGTCGGTCGTGGCCTGCCACGGACCGTCCTTGTACTTCGCGCCGATGCTGCCGTACGCCGTATCGGTCTTTTGCTGGTGCGCCTGGGTGCTGGTCGCGGTGTAGGGTGCGACGCCATCCGCATCCGGCTGCACGTCGGCCGACGCGATCGGGCACACGTGGCCGCGGCTCGTGTTGCAATAGGGTCCGTCCGGCACCAGCACGACGTTGGTCGCCTTGTTGCCGTCGCGGGCCACCGCGAACAGGTAGTCTTCCGCGCTGCGGCCGCGATACCCCATGTAGATCGCCTGGCTGTCCACTTCCAGTTTGTCGTTCGGACGCCATTGCACCGCGCCGTGCAGCTGCTCGCGCTCGCGCTTGCCCGAGTTGTACACGCCGCCGGGGAACGGCATGACCGCCGTCGTCGTCGTGCCGCCCTTGGCCTTTTCCGCCGCGAGGTTCGGATTGCCCGGACTGTCGCGGTAGGCAGTGCCGTCGGGGCGCACCTGCCACGAGGCGCCGCCCGGTTCCGCGAACCACTGCACCGGGTTGGCGAAGCGGTCTTTCACATAGGTCCCGTCCAGCAGCACGCCGACGTCGCCATGCGCCGTCTTCCAGCGGTTCGAGATCAGGCCGCCGACTTGCGGATCGGTGTGCGAATCCGCGCTGCTGCCGCGCGGGTGCAGGTTCACGCCGTCGATGAAGCCGGACGCGGTGAAACCCTTCAGGTCCAGCGGTTTACGCAGGCGCACGTCCATCACGCCGGCGATGCCGCCTTCCTGCTGGTTCGGGGTGGCCGACTTGTACATGTCCAGGCCCGCCACGCCTTCGATGCGCAGGTCCTGGTACGACAGGCGGCGGCCGTCGCCGGTGAAGATCTCGTTGCCGTTGATGGTCGTGGCCAGGTCGGGCAGGCCGCGAATCAGCACGTTGGTGACCTCGCCCGCGTTGCGGCTCACCTGCACGCCCGGGATGCGCTGCAGCGCTTCGCCGACGGAGCGGTCCGGGAATTTGCCGATGTCTTCGGCGTTGATCGAGTCGACCACCTGGTCGGCGGTGCGCTTGATGTCTTCCGCCTTGCGTACGCTCTGGCGGATGCCGGAAACGACGACCGTGGCGGTCTCGCCGCCGGCGTCGGCGGGCTGCTGCTGCGCCCAAGCGGGCACGGCGGTCAAAACGCCCAGCAGCGCCGCGGCCACCGGCGTCCTCTTAAACTGTTGCATGTTTGATGTCTCCACTATTGAGCGACCGACGCTTCCCGTGCCGATCCGGTATGCCCCTTGGCAAGCTACGGATACCGGATGCTGCACGCTTCGCACGACGCGTCATCGCTTTGTTCTTGTCTGTTTTAGGCCGGCACTACAACAATGTTTTTTGTGATAGTGCCGCAGTAGCGATGCAATAGTGAATGTATTTCTCGTTTATTTCAACAATATTCGCGATAAATATTGTGATTTTATGAAGGATGGGTAAAAACTCATCCGGGCGACGCTAAGTAACAACAAAACTTGTTGGAAAAACCCGGGGTCAGCCGATTTTTCTGGACACGGGCACGGGTACGCCGCTGGGAAATTCGAAGCCGAGCTTCATCACGATGTCTTGCGGGTAGTTGCCGAACTTGCGGCCGAACAGATTCAGGCCGCCCTTGTTGCGCGCATCGTCCTTGACGCCGATGCGCACGCGGATGTGATTGGCCTGCCCCAGCTTCAGGTCGCCGATGGTCGTCGCGCCCAGCGAGACGCCGTCGATCATGGCGCCGCGTTCGTTGACGCTCCATTGCTTCAGCATGCCGTAGGTCGTCCCTTCGACCTGCCACCATGAGGGCGTCAAGAGGGCCGGCTTGCCGCCGAAGTCGCCGGGCGACGTCCAGGTGCCGACTTCCACCTCGTTGATCCACAAGGTGATGTCGGACGGCCAGTCGGGATTGTAGTTGGGCGCTTCCGAACACAGTTCCATGGACAGCGACAGCTCGGTGGTCACCGCGCCGTACGGCACATTGTTCGGGAAGGCATATTCCACATGGCCCGCGCCGAACCACAGCAACTGGGCGTGGACGTGTTCCGGCTCGAAGAAGGAGCGCGGATCGTCCAGCAGGCCGATGATCTTGTTCTCGCTGACGAGGCCGCAGGTCGGGCTGGCCTCGACGCTGCGGTAGCTGCCGATCGGCATGCTGATGGTGACGGTATTCTGTTCCGCCTCCACCGCCGCGCCGGGCAGGCGGATGCGCACTTCGTCATAGCGCTTGGAACACAGCTTCTGGATGCCGCGCGTGCCCGGTTCGGTTTCCACTACCACGAGGCCGACCGCTTCCAGCTGGTTGACGTTGAAGCTGACGGTGGAATGCGGCAGGCCCATGGTGGCGGCCAGCTCGGACAGATTCAGTACCTTGTGCGTCAACAGGCCAAGCATCGCTTGCCGCGTTTCCGACGCCAGTGCCTTCACCAGCGGCAGTACGGCATCCCCTTCGACCAGCAAAGACCGATTCCCAGCATCCATGTTGCGCCCTATTCCTATGAAAAAATCTGTTGGTTCACCCTGTCGGGTGACGATGCCTGCATGATACCGCGTGGCGAAAATCCCAGTAACGCAAAATTTATAACAACAATTCTTGTAACTAATGAGGTATATTGCGAGAATTAAACCAACAAAAATATTTGTTACTTACAACCGTACAACAACAGGAGACAACCATGACCAGCAAGCTTTCCGTCGTCACACTATGCGCCGCCCTGCTGCTCGGCGGTTGCGGCGGCAGCGGCGCGATCGCCGTCGCGCCTGCCGCGACGACACCGCCCGCCACGAACGTATCCAGCCAGGGCGCCTTGTTGGCCGATACGTTCGCGACCTACCCCCGCCTGATCCGCCAGAGCCATCACCAGACCGCGGCGCTGAACGGCCGCCTGGTGGCCAGCGTCACCAGCAGGAACGCGGACCAGCCGGTCGCAGGCATCTTTGCCAGCGGCGACGACGGCGCCAGCTTCACCCGCATCGGCACGATCGCCGATCCGGATTTCAAGAACGGCCATTGCTGCGGCACGCTGTACGAGCTGCCGGTGAAGATCGGCGCACTGCCGGCCGGCACGCTATTGTATTCGGCTTCCGTGGGCCAGGAGCGCGAAGCGCCGATGGAAAACCGGATCTACCAGAGCGCGGACGGCGGCGCGACGTGGAACTATCTGTCCCTGTGCGGCAAGGGGCGCATTCCCAAGAACCGGAAAGACCCGTCGGGCATCTGGGAGCCGGAGTTCGCCATCGCCAAAACCGGTGAGCTGGTGTGCTACTACTCGGACGAGACGCTGGCCGGCCACTCGCAGATCCTGGTGGAAGTCACCAGCCGCGACGGCATCGAGTGGAGCGCGCCGCGCACCATCGTCGCCGGCGACGATCCCAAGTCCCGCCCCGGCATGGCCATCGTGCGCCAGCTGCCGAACGGCTCGTACCTGCTGACGTTCGAGAACTGCTACCTCGGCCCGCTGGATTGCGCGCTGCGCGCCAAGCGCTCGAACGATGGCCTCGACTGGGGCCCCGCCAACGATCCCGGCTTCCGCCTGGAGACCGCGAGCGGCCAGTTCTTCCGCCACGCGCCGACCTTCACCTGGGCCCCGGTCCCGGGCCAGCCGAACGGCATGCTGATCGCGATCGGCCAGATCCTCGTCGACAGGAACGGCATCCCGGACGCCAGCGGCAACGGCAAGGTCATGTTCACCAATACCGCCGCGGACGGCAGCGGCCCCTGGAAGCTCGCGCCGGCGCCGCTGGCCATTCCCGCGCCGCCGCTGACGACCAACTGGTGCCAGAACTATTCCAGCCCGCTGCTGCCGTCGACCGACGGCAAGCGCCTCGTGATGCTGCAGTCCGACGGCGGCGCCGACCAGAGCTGCCGCACCCGCTTCCGCGCCGCCGCGCTGACGCCCTGACACCCCTTTTTTATCCCGACCAAGAAAGACCATGATGACCACTGCACTCGCCACGCCCGCCGTTCCACAAGTCCCGCTGTGGAGCCCGCAGCGCGCGCATGCCTGGTTCGCGGCGCAACCGCGTATCCTCGGCGCCAACTTCGTTCCCGCCAGCGCCGTCAACCAGCTGGAAATGTGGCAGGCCGATACGTTCGACCCGGAGCGCATCGACCTCGAACTGGGCTGGGCCGCCGGCCTGGGCATGAACACCATGCGCGTGTTCCTGCACGACCTGCTGTGGGCGCACGACGCGGAAGGGTTCAAGCAGCGCATCGACATCTACCTGGGCATCGCCGCGCGCCACGGCATCCGCACGATGCTCGTGCTGTTCGATTCGTGCTGGGATCCCCGTCCGGAACTGGGACGCCAGCGCTGGCCCCAGCCGGGCGTCCACAATTCCTGCTGGGTGCAAAGCCCCGGCGCGGCCCAGCTGGCAGATCCGTCCAGCTACCCGGCGTTGCGCGCGTACGTCGAGGACATCTTGACCAGCTTCGGCAACGACGACCGCGTATGGTGCTGGGACCTGTGGAACGAGCCGGACAACCAGGGCGGTGGCCTGGGCTATTACCTGCCGTTCGAAGCCAAGGAAAAGATCTCGCTGGTGGCGCGGCTGCTGCCGCAGGTGTTCGGCTGGGCGCAAGCCTGCGCACCCACGCAGCCCCTGACCAGCGGGGTCTGGTTCGGCGACGACTGGTCGCCGGCGTCGACGGTGCTGAACGACGTGCAAAAAGCGCAGCTGGCGCTGTCGGACGTGTTAACCTTCCACGATTACAGCAGCCCGGAAAAATTCCTGGAACGCGTCCACCAGCTGCAGCGCTACGGCCGCCCGCTGGTCTGCACCGAGTACATGGCGCGCGGCATGGGATCGACCTTCAGTTCGGCCCTGCAGATCGCGCGCACGGAACACATCGGCATGATCAACTGGGGCTTCGTGGCCGGCCGCAGCCAGACCAACATGCCGTGGGACTCGTGGAAGACGCCCTACGCCGATACGCCGCCGCCCGTCTGGTTCCACGACGTGCTGCATCCCGACGGCACCCCTTATTGCACGGAGGAGGTCGAACTGCTGCGGCGGTTCGGCAAAACAGAATGAAGATGGAGCACGAACTGGGCGGCATCGAGTGGCGCGATGTCTGCAAGCGCTATGGCCAGAACACGGTCATCCCGAATTTCAACCTGTCGATCGCGCCCGGCGAATTCATCGCGCTGCTGGGGCCATCGGGCTGCGGCAAGTCGACCTTGCTGCGCATGCTGGCGGGACTGGAACCGGTGTCGGGCGGCGCCATCGCCATCGGCGGCCGCGACGTCACCGCCCTGCCGCCGGGCCAGCGCGGCATCGCGATGGTGTTCCAGCAGTACGCGCTGTATCCGCACATGACGGTGCGCGACAACATGGCGTTCGGCCTGCGCAACATCCGCATGGACGACGCGGAGATCGCGCGTCGCGTGACCGCGGCGGCCACCATGCTGGAGCTGCAGGCGCTGCTGGAGCGCAAGCCCGGACAGCTGTCCGGCGGACAGCGCCAGCGCGTGGCGATCGGCCGCGCCGTCGTCAAGGAGCCGCTGGCGTTCCTGTTCGACGAGCCGCTGTCGAACCTCGACGCCGCCCTGCGCACGCGCACGCGGCTGGAACTCGCGCGCCTGCACAAGCGCCTGGGCGCGACCATGCTGATGGTCACCCACGACCAGGTCGAGGCCATGACCCTGGCCAACCGCATCGTGGTGCTGAACCAGGGCCGCATCGAACAGTGCGCGGCGCCGATGACGTTGTACGACCGTCCCGCCACGCGCTTCGTGGCGGGCTTCGTGGGCAGCCCCGGCATGAACTTCCTGCCTGTCGAACGCTTGGCCGACGTGGACGGCCACTGCGCCGTCAGGCTGGCCAATGGCGCGATCGTGCACACGGCCGTCCCGGCGTTCGCGGCGGGCGGCAGGCTGGAACTGGGCCTGCGCCCGGACGCCATCGTGCCCGCCGCCGACGGCCGGCTCGACGGCACGGTGGAAGTGATCGAACGCCTCGGCGACCGCACGCTGCTGCACGTGCAGCTGCCGGACGGCCTGCTGGTCGTGGCCGATGCGCCGCCGCGCGCACCGGAACCGGCCGTGGGCGCCGCCATCCGCCTGCACCTGGACGTGCAGCGCGCCCACCTGTTCGACGCGGCGGGCATCGCGCACCATCCCACATGAAGCGCGACCTCCCCTCTTCCCTCGTCGCGCCGACGCGCCGCACCGCCGTCGCGTGGACCGGCCTGCTGTTCGTCGCGCCCTTCCTGCTGTGCTACCTGGCGCTGCTCGTGTGGCCCCTGGTGGACGGCCTGTGGCTCAGCCTCCACGCGATCGACCTGCTGTCCAACATCGGCCGCTGGGTCGGCGCCGTCAACTTCATCGACCTGCTGCAGGACGACATGTTCGTGCGCGCCACGGTCAACACCGTGCTGTTCGCGGCGTTGTGCACGCCCGCGATGGTGGTCACCGGACTGGCGCTCGCGCTGGCGCTGAACCGGCCGGGCCGCGCGACCGCCATCCTGCGCGGCGTGTTCTTCGGCGCCGGCGTGCTGTCGGTGACGATCGTCACGCTGGTGTGGCGGCTCGTGCTGATGCCGGACCACGGCATGCTCGCCAACGTCGCGCACGGCGCCGGGTTCGACACCGGTGCACCGCTGACCAACGAATGGCTCGCGCTGCCGATGGTGGTGCTGGCCACCGTCTGGTGGGGCGTCGGCATGCCGATGATGCTGTTCCTGGCGTCGCTGCAGCAGATCCCGCACGACGTCTACGAGGCCGCCGCGCTGGACAACACGAGCCGCTGGCGCAGCTTCCGCCACATCACCCTGCCGGCGATCCGTCACAGCGTGATCCTCGTCGCGGTCACGCAGCTGATCGCCCAGTTGCAGGTGTTCGGCCAGATCCAGCTGTTGACGCAGGGCGGCCCGAACAACAGCACCCGCTCGCTGGTGATGTTCGTGTACGAGGCCATGTTCGAACAATGGCAGCTGGGGTATGCGGCCGCCGGCGCGCAGGCCCTGTTCCTGCTGATGCTGGCCGGGATGTCGCTGCAAGGCTGGCTGGAAAACCGCGTACGAAAGGCGCAATCATGAAGGTCGACCTGACTCGCCGCTGGGGCAACCGCGCCATCTTCGGCGCCACCGTGCTGGCCGCGCTGGCGTGGGTGGCGCCGCTGCTGTGGATCCTGGCGCTGTCGTTCAAGCCCAACGAGCTGCTGGCGCAGCGCACCGACATCCTGTTCGCCCCGCCCTACACGCTGAAGAACTACGGCGACATCCTCGGTACGTCGCTGGTATTCCGCTGGATCCTGAACTCCTGCGTGGTGGCGTTCGGCCAGACCGTGTTCGTGCTGGTGCTGTCGTCGCTGGCCGGCTACGGCTTCGCCCGCACCGAGTTCCCCGGCAAGACGTGGCTGTACCGGTTCGTGCTGGCCGGGCTGGCAGTGCCGCAGACGGCCGTCGTCATCCCGCTGCACCGCATGTTCGCGGACTGGGGCCTGCACAACAGCTATCCGGGCCTGATCCTGCCCGGCCTGGCGGCGCCGTTCGGCGTGTTCCTGATGACGCAATACTTCCGGGCGATCCCGCGCGAGCTCGAAGAAGCGGCGCTGCTGGACAACGCCTCGCGCTGGACCGTGTTCACCCGCGTGATCCTGCCACTGTCGCTACCCGCGCAGGCCACGCTGGGCATCGTCACGTTCCTCGGCGCCTGGAACGATTATCTGTGGCCCCTGATCTCCGCCACGCAGTCGGACCATTACACGCTGACCCTGGGCCTGGCGTCGACGCAGACCAACTTCGCGCAGTCCGAAGGCCTCGGCTTCCTGATGGCGCAGGCCGTGTTCGCGGCGGTGCCGGTGCTCGTGCTGTACGCCTTCTTCCAACAATACATCGTCGCCGCGGTCGCCGGCGCCAAGGTACGCCAAGCATGAGACTCATCCCAGTCATCGCCATCCTGGCTGCGGCGTTCACCGCCGGCACGGCAGCCGCCGCGCCGGCCGACATCTCGTTCGCCCGCTTCTTCGGCGCGTGCGACGCCGAGTACGGCCAGTCGACCGATACCGCCCACGCCACCGGCGAATGCGGCATCATCACGGCGCTCGTCAACAAGTTCAACGCCACCAACCGCGAGCAAATCACGGTGCGCACGCAGGTGGTGGAGCACGGCTCGTACTACAGCCAGCTGGGGGCGCGGATCGTCGGCCGCGACGTGCCCGCCGTCGCCATCCTGCACAGCTCCGCGCTGAACGACTTCGTCAAGCGCGGCCTGGTCGCGCCCCTCGACGACGAATTCCGCGCCACCGGCATCGACGTCGCCGACTTCACGCCGCAGGCGGAAACCGCGGTGACGGTCGACGGCCGCCATTACGCCCTGCCCTTCGACACCCATTCCTGGCTGTGGCACATCAACCGCAACCTGCTGGCGCGCGCGGGACTCCTCCAGCACGGCAAGCCCGTGCTGCCGCACTCGCCGGAACAACTGCTGGCACAGGCACGCAAGTTCAAGGCGGCCACCGGCAAGCCGTATTTCATCTGGCTGACGGATAACGATCCCGCCTTCTTCCCGCGCATCCTGCTGACGCTCGTCCGCCAGCAGGATGCCACGCTGTTCCCGCAGGACGACTTCCATATCGACCTGCACAGCGCGACGGTGCGCGCGTCCGTGCGGCTGCTCAGGACGATGTACGAAGAAGGCTTGACGACACGCGGCCAGGACTACGGCGCCGCCCTGCAGGCGTTTGCCGCCGGCGAAGGCGCGGTGATGATCAACGGGACCTGGATCATCGGCGACCTGCTGCGCCGGTCGCGGGAGACCGGCGGCTACACGGCGGTGCCGTTCCCGCAGCTGTACGGCCGCAGCGCGATGTGGGCCGACAATCACGTGATGGTGCTGCTGAAAGGCGGCACGCCCGACGCGCGCAGCCGCCATGCCGCGCTGGCCTTCCTTAAATTCCTGTACGACGAAGGCGGCGTGTGGTCGCGCACCGGCCAGCTGCCGACGCGCCGCTCGGTGATCGAATCGCCCGCGTTCACGCGGCTGCCGCTGCGCAGCGAGATCGCCGCGATTTCGCGCGACGGCGTGGCGCTGCCGATCGAGGTCGCGCGCCAGGCCATCATCGGCAAGACGCTGGGCGACGCCATGGTCGCCGTCATCGCCTACGGGGCCGACCTCGATCGCACGCTGGCGCGCGCGGAGACGAGCATCAACCGCATGCTCGCGCGCGACGGGCAGTTCCAGGGCGGGACCACGGCGGCGCGCTGAGCGGGCCAAAAGCGGGCGCGTTCAGTCCCGTCCGGCGGCCACGTACGGACCGACCACGACGCCCACGAATCCGCCCGCTTTCTGGGTCGACAGGAAGCGGATGTCGAGGTTGCCGTCCAGGGTCGTCGTCACGTCACCGTCGCGGTAGCGGAAGCCGGCCTGGCCGCCGTCCATGTCCATGACGAGCTCGATCCGGGTGGACGCGGCCGGCCTGCTCGCCACCAGCGTCTCCTTGCCGCCCTCGGTCTTGTAGAGCGCCACCACGTTCTTGCCGTCGCGGCGCGCGAGGCCGAGGAACACGTGGTTGGCGTCGTTCTGCATGGCGACAAGGCCGGCACGGTCGCCGTCGTGGCGCGGCGCGAAATCGACCACGGTCGATACGGTGGCGACGTGATGCTGCTGGCGCCGGCCGACGAAGGCGGGCACGCCGCGCAGGTCGCCCAGCGGCGCGCCGGCACGCAGCGCCAGTGCACCGCGTTCGACGGTGTACAACGGTGCACGGGGAATGCGGATGCCGATCCACGCGGGGGACAGCGGGTTGTCGAATTCGTCGACATACGCGAAGTCGCCGCTGGTCGGCGCCGGCGCGGGCGGCTGCGGCTGCGGCAACCTCGGCTTCGCGACGGCATACGGCACCGTCCGGCCCTGTTCCAGGATCAGCGGCCAGCCGTCCTTCCAGTCGACTGGCAGCAGGAAAGTTTCGCGTCCGATGTTATACAAATTGCCCGGATAAGGCCGGGTGGCCAGGAACACGGCCCACCATTGCCCGTTCTGCGTCTGGACGAAGTCGGCGTGGCCGGCCGTGGTGACGGGATGTGGACGTTTCGGGTCCAGGTCGCGCTGCGTCAGGATCGGATTGACGGGTCCCGGCGCGTAGGGTCCCGTGATGGCGTCGGCGCGGAACACGACTTCGGCGTGGTTGTCGGCAGTGCCGCCTTCGGCACAGGTGAGGTAGTAGTAGCCGTCCTTCCTGAAGATGTGCGGCCCCTCGATCCAGATCGGCCGCTTCTCTGGCGCCACCCCGCCGTCGACGAGGACCTTCGGCTTGCCCGCGAACTGCAGCGTGCGCGGGTCCAGCTCCGCGATCCAGATCGCGCGGTGCCCGTCGTAGCGCGGCTGCCCTTCCGGGGCATTGTTGTACACGACATGGAGCTTGTCGCCATCCCAGACGAGGGACGGATCGATACCCTGCAGGCCCCGGATGGTGACCGGCTGCGACCACGGACCCGCCGGATTGCTCGCCGTGATGACGAAATTCCCCGTGCCGCCCGGGCAGCTCGAACACGTCGTGACGATATAGTAAAGACCATCATGGTACGAGATGTCCGGGGCATAAATGCCCTGCGACGCGCGCACGCCGGTGAAATCGACCTGGCCGGGCCGGTCGAGCGCATTGCCGACCTGCGTCCAGTTGACGAGGTCCCTCGATCGGAACACGGGCAATCCCGGGAAATTCGTGAACGAGGAATTCACCAGGTAATAATCGTCGCCGACGCGCGTGATCGACGGGTCGGGATAATAGCCGCTCAATATCGGGTTGACGAACTCGCCGTCGCGCGGCCGGACGTTCTCCTGGGCCCGTCCCTGATAGGCGAACCGCTCGAAGCGCGCGACGGTCGCGCCGGCGTCCTCCGCCGCGTCCGCGACCGCCATCGACGAAGCCAGACCCAGGGCCAGTGCGCCCCACAGCACCATGGCCTGTACCGAATATTTTTTCATTGTGGATCGCGCTCCCGATTTTTCTTGGCAGCCACTGTATGTCATTCATTAAGCAAAACCGATGTTTTGTTTATATCAATGGATTCATAAAAGGTATTGGCCGGGACGTCGTCGACCGGCTGACGCCGCGCGACCTGCTACGATAGCGCACCATCATTCCAGGGCGCCACCGCCATGTTCAACCGCATCCACCACGCCGCGATCATCTGCGCCGACTACGCACGGTCCCGGCGCTTCTACACGGAAGTGCTGGGCCTGCGCATCGTTGCGGAACACTACCGCGCGCAACGCGATTCCTACAAGCTGGATCTGGCGCTGCCGGACGGTTCGCAGATCGAGTTGTTCTCGTTCCCGAACGCGCCCGCCCGCCCGTCGTATCCGGAGGCGTGCGGTTTGCGGCACCTCGCACTTGCCGTCGACAACCTGCCGGCCTGCAAGCTGCATCTCGAGGCGCACGGCGTCGCGGTGGAGCCGGTGCGCACGGACGAATACACGGGCCGGCGCTATACTTTCTTCGCCGATCCGGACGGCCTGCCGCTCGAGCTTTACGAAGCCTGAGGCATGGCCACCGTGCCGGCCGGACCCAGGTCGAACACATCCTGCAACCCCACGGCGAAGGGAAGTCCCGAGGCGTCCCCGCCCTTACCGACAATGACCATGCCACCTGCGACGACCATCCTTTCCGCATTCGCCCCCACCGGCAAGCTGCGCGCCTCCATCAACCTCGGCAATCCGATCCTCGCCCGCCTGGGCGAAGACGGCGGCGCGCGCGGCGTGTCCGTCGACCTGGCCGGCGAACTGGCGCGGCGCCTCGGCGTCGAGCTGGAACCGGTCGTGGTCGATGCGGCCGGCAAGTCGGTCGACGTGGTCGCATCGGAACAGGCGGACATCGGCTTCTTCGCCATCGACCCGGTGCGCGGCGCGAACATCGCCTTCAGCGCGGCCTATGTGCTGATCGAAGGCTGCTATCTCGTGAAGGACGACTCGCCGATCCGCGCCAACGACGAGGTGGACGTGGCGACGAACCGCGTCGTCGTCGGCAAGGGCAGCGCGTACGATCTTTATCTGACGCGCACGCTCCAGCACGCGCGGATCGTGCGCGCGCCGACGTCGCCCACCGTGGTCGTTACGTTCCTGGAAACGGCGGCCGACGTCGCGGCGGGCGTGAAGCAGCAACTGGAAGCGGATGCGCGACGCTTCGGCAGCCTGCGCCTCCTCGACGGCCGCTTCATGGTCATCCAGCAGGCGATGGGCGTCCCGAAATCGCGCGGCGCGGAGGCCGCGGCGTTCCTCGCGGCGTTCGTCGAAGAGATGAAGGCGAGCGGCTTCGTCGCCGAGGCGCTCGCGCGTCATCGCATCGAAGGCGCGTCGGTTGCCCCCGCCTGCGCAGCATAGATTCAGTCCGCACCCGGGGCGCAGGCATTGACCACCAGCCGGTCCACGTCGCCGTCGTGGCGGAACCCGACCGCTTCGGCGGCCGCCGCGTCGAGCGGCGGGAAGCGTCCGAACGCCTGCTCCAGAGCGTCGTTGGGCGCGTACGACACCAGGCCGCGGCGGTCGTCGCCGTAGCGCCGCGCCAGGGCGTCCACCAGCTCGCCGATACGCAGCCGCAGCACGGGCAGCGTCCAGTCGCGCCGCGTCTCGACCTCCCGCGCGTCCAGGCCCGCCGCGTGCAGCAGGTTGTCGACGCAGCATCCCACCGACATCCACCACGCCGTCGCGTCGGCCGACACCGGGCACGTGAATGGCTCGCCGGCGCGCAGCTTCCAGAAGATGTCGCTCATGAACGCGGACAGCAGGCCTGACGGCTCGGCGGGCCGGGCGACGATGCCGGGGAGGCGCACGATGCGGCCGTCGATCCAGCCGCGCCGGCTGTAGTCCTTGACCAGGATTTCATCGACCAGCTTGTGCGCGCCATAGCTCAGGCCAGGTCGCATCGGGGTGGCGTCGTCGACCACGGCGGGCATGGGCGCGCCGTACACGGCGATCGTGCTCGCGAACGTGAAGCGCGCCGGCGGCGCCGGCTGGTCGCGCAGCAGTTCCAGCATGGCCAGCGTCGCGCGCAGGTTCACGTCCAGGCCCAGCGAAAAACTCTTCTCGGCCGCGCCGCCCGGCACGCTGGCCAGGTGGAAGACGTGATCGACCCGCTCGGAAAACGCCGCGCGCAGCACCGTGTCGTCGGCGATGCTGCCGCGGACGAACCGCACGCGCGCGTCGTCGACGCTGTCGTCCGCGCCGAGGTCGACCAGTGTCAGGCGGGAGAACGGCGCCTGGGCCGCACCGATGCGCCCCGTGCGCAACAGGCGCCGCACCAGGTGCCGCCCGACGAAGCCGTTCGCGCCCGTGATCAGGATGTTCATGCTGCGCCTTCCTGGCGCGGCGCCACGAAGCGGTGCTCGATCGCGCCGAATACGGACTGGCCGTCGCTGCCCTTCACCTCGAAACGCAGTCGATCGCCATAGCGCAGGAAGGCGGTGCGCGGCGCGCCGTGGTCGATGGTCTCGATTGCGCGCCGCTCGGCCAGGCACGCGGAACCGACCTCGCGGTAGTTCTTGTTCGACACCGTACCGGAACCGACGATCGTGCCGGCGCCGAGGTTGCGGTTGTAGGCGAGGTGGCAAATCAGCTCGCCGAAACCGGTATCCATTTCGCCGCCGTTCGGGTGGCCGAACCAGCCGCCGTTGCGCTCGACCAGCATGTCCAGGTGCACGCGGCCGTCGCGCCACGCGTCGCCCAGCTCGTCCGGCGTCACGGCGACCGGTGCGAACGCCGTGGCGGGCTTGGCCTGGATGAAGCCGAAGCCCATCGACAACTCGCGGAACAGGTGGGCGCGCATGCTGACGTCGTTGAAGATCGTGACCAGCTTGACATGGTCCAGCGCGTCCGCGGCGCCGACGCCCATCGGGACGTCGTCGAGGATCACGGCGAATTCGCCCTCGACATCGCCGTTGTCGTCTTCCGACGGGAATGCGTAGTCGTCGCGCGGGCCGCGGAAGTCGTCGCCCTGGCGCTGGATCAGGATCGGCACGCCGGGCGTCTTCTTGACGGACAGGTTGTAGGCCCGCTCCATGATGTCGCCGTGGTTCGAGAATGCCGACCCGTCGATGAACTGGTAGGCGCGCGGGAGCGGCGCCGCGGCCTGCGCCGGATCGAAAGCGAAGGCGTCGGCCAGCGTTCCCGCGTTGAGGGCGTCGTAGCGCGCGCGCAGCACCGGTTCGACGGCGCGCCAGCGCTCGATCGCATCCTGCATCGTCGCCGCGACGGGCGCCGCGTCCACGGCGCGGGTCAGGTCGCGCGACACGACGACGAGGCGCCCGTCGCGCAAACCATTCTTGAGTGTTGCGAGTTTCATGTGTCTCCTTCGTTGTTGTCGGTCGGGTTACCAGTGGATCAGCGGCAGGCCCGCCACCGGCGCCCGGAAATACGGGATCGTCGTGCCCATCAGGCTGCCCAGGTAGACCGTACGCAGGTCGGGGCCGCCGAAGGTCAGGCTGGCCATCCAGGGCGCCAGCGGTCCGCGCGCCGCCTGCATGATCGCGGGCGTCAGCGTCTTGTCGGCGAAGTGGCGGTTCAGGCGGGCCGTCGCTTCTGGATTGCCGTCGTCGAGCAGGGTCAGGACGTCGCCCTCGGGCGTCAGCGCGATCAGCTTGTCGCTCATGATCAGGGTGATCCACAGGTTGCCGTAAGCGTCGAACGCGAAGCCGTCCGGGAAACCCTCCAGCGCCGCCGGGCCGTAGACCTCGCGGCCGTACAGCGAACCGTCGTCGGCCACGCGCAGGCGCGAGATGCGGCGCGCGTTGCTCTCCACCACGTACAGCCACTCTTCCTTGGCATCGAACCGGATCTCGTTGGTGCCGCCGAAGCCGTCGGCCACGATGCGGATGCCCTTCTCGTCCATCAGCGCGATATAGCCGTCGAGGACGCCCGAGTTGATCGAATCGGTCCACGGCACCGTGCGCGTCGTGACGGTCAGCCAGGTGCGCCCTTTCGAATCGCGCATGATGAAATTGGCCTTGCCGATCGGGCGGCCGTCGATCTCCGTGTACAAGGTGCGCAGGGTGCCCTCCGCGCTCAGGAGTTCGACGCTGTCGGTGCCCCAGTTGGCGATCAGGATGTCGCCGTTTTCCATCAACGCGAGGCCGTTCGGCAGCGAGCCTTTGGCCATCACGTAGCGGTCCCCGAAGCCGTCCTGCGCGGCCGCGCCCTCGGCCCGCACGGGCACGATCAGGCGCTGGCTGCCATCCGGCCCGATGCGCATCACGCCGCCCCTGGCGTCGGCCGCCAGCAGGCTGCCGTCGCGTTGCGCCAGGATGCATTCGGGGCGCTGCAGGTCGGTGCCGATGGTACGGATCTCGCTGCGGTCGACCTGCCAGCCCTTGAGAGGATTCATGCTCATGCTTGTGTTGTCTTTCTGGATGATGTTGCGGATACGGTCATCTTAGGGACCAAAAAAGCCTATGAATAACCGTTTATATCGATTTAAACTAACGGGAAAACCGATACAAGGCCGATGAGACACCATGCGATTCAAGAAACTCGACCTCAACCTCGTCGTCGTGCTCGACGCGCTGCTCGACGAGCGCAGCGTCACGCGCGCGGGCGTGCGCCTGAACGCCAGCCAGACCACGATCAGCGACGCGCTGGGCCGGCTGCGCCAGTACTTCAACGACGACCTCCTGACCCAGGTCGGCCGCAAGATGGTGCCGACGCCGCTCGGCGAGAGCCTCATCGGCCCCGCGCGCACGCTGCTGCTGCAGGCGGAAGTGATGGTCAACACCAAGCCGAGCTTCGATCCGGCGGCGGCGGTCCGCACGTTCACCCTGATGGTGAGCGACTACGTTTACACGGTGCTGGTCGCCAGGGTGGCGGCCGAATTGAGCCGGATCGCGCCCAGCATCACGCTCGAAATCGTTCCCCATTCGACCGTGCCGTGGGAATCGCTCGACCGCGGCGAGGCGGACTTCCTGATCATGCCGCAGAATTACCTGACCACCGGCCACCCGAGCTCCCTGCTGTTCGAGGACGGCTTCTGCTGCATCGCCTGGCGCGACAACGATCTCGCGGACGACGCAATCACGCTGGACCGCTTCATGGATCTGGGGCACGTCGTGACGCGCTTCGGCCACAACCGCACCCCGGCGATCGACGAATGGTTCCTGCGGCGCTTCGGCGAGATGCGCCGCATCGAGATGATCACGACCGGCTTCTACGGATTGCCCCAGGCCGTCATCGGCACGAAACGCATCGCGACCATCCAGCGCACGCTGGCCGATTACTATGCCGGCCTGCTGCCCATCAAGGTGATCGAACCCGCCTTCGAACTGCCGACCGTCTCCGAAGCGATGCAGTGGAACCGGTTCGCCGACAGCGACCCGGGCATGGCGTGGATGCGGCAGGTGCTGGCCGAGCACAGCGCCGCCATTCACACCATGCCGGTGCTGAAAGCTTAGGAACGCGGCAATGCCAGCAGGCCGTCGTCGACGATGGCCACGGCCCGGGTCCAGCCCGCCGAACCGCGCCTGACCTTGTGCGGGAAGCAGCTGATGTAAAAGCCATGGGCCGGCAGCGCTTCGAGGTTGTGCAGCTTCTCGAGGTGGCAGTAGCCGATGTCGCGGCCGGCCTTGTGGCCTTCCCAGATCAGCGACTTGTCGCCCGTCTCCGCGATCTTTTGCGCCGTGTATGAAAACGGCGCGTCCCAGCTCCAGGCATCCGTGCCGGTGAGGCGCACGCCGCGCTCGAGCAGGTACATCGTCGCCTCGTAGCCCATGCCGCAGCCGGCCTGGACGAAATCGCCGTGGCCATAGCGGCTGCCGGCGCGGGTGTTCACGACGACGATGTCCAGTGGCTGCAGCGTGTGACCAATACGTTGCAACTCCGC